>JANLSA010000092.1:0-2070 GCA_031362085.1 Bacteroidota bacterium
AACAAGGCCGGGGATAAAAAAAATATGGGACACGGTTGAAAAAAGATTGGTTCCAAAATTTAAATATGGCTATACCGTAAGTGAAGGCATTGCCGGAGAATTTAAAAAAAGATATGATGTAAACTATACTACCATAAGAAATCTTCCGGTATTAACAGAAACAGAATCTTTCTTTTCATCAGAAATATTCATTCTTTACCAAGGCGCCGTAAATGAAGGTCGTGGTTTAGAATTTTTAATACCGGCCATGAAAAATATTAATTGCAAATTAATTATTTGCGGCGATGGAAACTTTATGCCTCAATTAAAAAAATTAATTACAGAAAATAAGGTTGAAGAAAAAATTGAACTGAAAGGTTGGACATTACCCGAAAAACTAAGAACTATTTCGCAACTGGCAACAATCGGCATTGCATTATCAGAAAAAGAAGGGTTGAATCAATGGCTTGCATTGCCCAATAAATTTTTTGATTATATCCACGCAGCAGTCCCCCAAATCAGTATGAGCTACCCTGAGTATGAAAAAATAAATAATCAATTTGAAGTAGCTGTTTTGATTGATAATTTAAGACCTGAAACTATTTCAACCGTAATTAATGAATTGCTAAAGAATGAAGAAAAAAGAAATCGGTTAAAAGCAAATTGTATAAAAGCACGACAAGAGCTAAACTGGCAAAACGAGGAAAAAAAGCTGATTGATTTTTATAAAAATTTATTTGCCACTGAATAATTCACAAATTTAAATTTTGGGAGGCATGGGCTCTTTTTGAAAAAAGAATAATTTATGTTTTTTTTCTCTTCAGCCTGATTAAATGAGCTAATCGAATCCAATCAAAGTAATTTAAATTCGGGTTACAGGAATAAAGATTTTTTAAGATGGATAGATGAAAGATATTTTCAGCTTTTTCAATAATACCAGCAATTAACATGGTTGAAAATTTTCTATACCAGCGATAAAGCTTTACATGTTCTGCCAGGCTGGCTGTACCTACCTTTTTTTCAAGTGTTACTAAATTCTCAACAGCAAGTAACGATCTTTTTAAAAAAACCGAATTTTCTTCAAGTCCTTCATGCAATACAGGGTTGTCAATCGAGTGGATTGAAATATTTCTTTTCTTTAACTCTATGCCAATTAATGTATCCTCATGCCCGTATTGTTCCAGCGGGGAAGCAGATTCAATACTTAAAAATATTTCTTTGCGAATTAGAAAATTACTTAACAGAAATATTTCATTCTTTTCATTTCCTTTCGTTTCACGTTTTGTTCCGTATTTCCAGTGCAGTTTGAATTTACAATCCGCTGGTTTGTTTTCGTCATACGCCAACCCACCAGAACAAACTGAACTATCCTTTTTTACCTGATCGGAATAAGCTCCGATAAATTCAGGCCTGACAATTTTTACATCACAATCCAAAAATAACAGATGAGCATACCTTGCTTTTTGTGCAAGTAATTGCCGGGTACGATCTCTTCCGAGATTTTTTTCATTGCGGGAGTATAAAATAAAATCGCCTTCTGCCAGTTTGGAATTTATTTTATTGTACAAATCACCCGAAGCGTCATCTAATAAAATAATTTCACCAACAATTTTTTCTTTTGAAATCAATTTTGCCAATGAGGAAACAAGCAATGTAACATCCCTGTTATAAATTGGTATGAGAATAGAAAGACTCAAACTTTACATTTGTGCATTATCCATAACACGACCATTTTCGGTACGTATCATCCTTGCCGGAAATTTTTGTACTACGATATAATCATGTGTAGCCATTACTACAGCCGTTCCATAATCTTTTGCAATTTGAAAAAGTAAGCCCATAATTTCATCCGAAGTTTCGGGATCCAGGTTACCGGTAGGTTCGTCTGCAAGAATTAATTTGGGAGAATTTAATAAAGCCCGTGCCACATCTACACGCTGCTGCTCACCTCCACTTAATTCAAAAGGCATTTTAAATCCTTTCGATTTCAAACCCACATTACTAAGCACATCAGAAATTTTCTCATCCATCAGTTTATTATCGGTCCATCCGGTGGCACGCAAAACAAATTTCAGATTATCATTTACATTA
>JANLSA010000164.1:0-3005 GCA_031362085.1 Bacteroidota bacterium
ATTGTTAGTTTTTTTGATAAGGTTATAGAAAAAATACCGGGCATTAAACATATCTACTCTCCTACCAAAGATTTTTTTGAAGCTTTTGCCGGTGATAAAAGAAAATTTAATCAATCAGTTTTAATAAACGTATTTGGAAATGATGTTTGGATAATTGGATTTCTTACCGACGAAGAAATGCAGAAATTTAATCTGGGGGCAGATAAAGTGGCAGTGTATGTACCCCAGGCTTACAACTTTGCGGGACAGCTTTATATTTTACCAAGAGAAAAAGTAAAGAAGATAGATAAGATAACACCCGGAGAAACGATGAAGTATGCTGTTACTGGCGGCGTAGTGGATTTAGATGCGGAACGGAAAGATGAAACAAAGAAGTTAAACTGATTTTTATTTTTCAAATGAAAAAAATTATCTCATTCATATTATTTTTTTTCATTTCACTCCCAGCTTTTTGCTGGGGATTTTTTGCACATCAAAAAATAAATTATTACGCTGTATTCTTATTGCCTCCTGAAATGATGTCACTTTATAAACCCAATATTGATTTCATAAGCGAACATGCCATAGATCCCGATAAAAGAAGATATGCAATACCTGAGGAAGGCCCACGCCATTATATAGATATTGATAATTATGGTAAGTACCCGTATGATTCTTTACCCCGAAGATGGTCAGATGCGGTTGCAAAATTTACCGAAGACACATTAAATGCAAATGGCATTGTGCCCTGGTGGGTACAAACTATGTTGTTTAAACTGACAACTGCTTTTAAAGAAAAGAATCAGGCAAAAATTTTAAAGCTGTCTGCAGAAATTGGACATTATATTGCCGATGCACATGTACCACTTCATGCAAGTAGTAATCATAACGGACAAATTACCGGGCAAAAAGGTATTCATGGTTTTTGGGAAAGCCGGGTTCCGGAATTACTTTCAGAAAAACAATGGGATTTTTTTATAGGCAAAGCAGCCTACATAAAAAACCCCGGCGATTTTATCTGGAAAAGAATTTTAGAAAGTGCACTAGCATCCGATTCAGTTTTGAAATTTGAAAAAGAACTCACTAATAATTTCCCATCCGATCAGAAATATGCCTTTGAACAAAGAAACGGAGTTACAATCCGTCAATACTCTTCTGCATTTACGATTGCATACGATTTAAAATTAAAAGGGATGGTAGAACGCAGGTTTCGTCAATCTGTTTTTGCTATTGCTTCGTTCTGGTACACTGCCTGGGTAAATGCTGGTCAGCCCGATCTCAAACAACTTTCTAATAAAGAATTAACCGAAGAAGATCTTAAAGAATTTGAAGCATTGAACAATGCATGGAAGAGCGGCTCAATTAAAAGCCGGGAACATGAGTAGCCCTGCGTATTAATACGAAATAATTTTCAATGCTATCTTTTGCTGATTCCTTATTCTTTTTTGTACATTTAATATCCAAACTTTTTTAACCTTATCAAAAACATTATGAGAAAATCAACTCTCCTGATGATAACGATTTTGTTATCATTCATACTTAACGCACAAACTTCTATTATTAATTATAACAGTACCTGGAAATACCTTGACAATGGAACAAATCAGGGTACAACATGGAGAGGAACATCTTTCAATGATGCTTCCTGGGCCAGTGGTGCTGCACAATTAGGGTACGGTGATGGAGACGAAGCAACCATTGTAAGCTATGGAAGTAATGCAAATAAAAAATATATTACCACCTATTTTAGAAAAACAATTACAGTTACTGATGCATCCATCTACAGCAGTTTTATTTTAAGCATTAAAAGAGATGATGGAGCAGTGGTATATATAAACGGAACAGAACGGTTCCGTACCAATATGCCTACAGGAACAATTTCTTACACTACTAAAGCATCTACAGACGCCACAGATGATGGGAATACACCTCAAAATATTACTTTACCGGCCGGAACTTTAATAACCGGAACAAATATCATTGCTGTTGAAATACATCAACGTACTGCCAACAGTACAGACATTTCATTTGACCTTCAGTTAACCGGCGCATCAGATATTACACCACCAACAGTAAGTACTTATTCGCCGGTTGATAATACAACAAATGTTTCAAATACTTCCAATCTTGTTCTTACATTTAATGAAAATGTACAGAAAGGAACAGGCAATTTACTTGTGAAAGAAGCTGGTGTTATTACACAAACTATTGATGTCACATCGGCTGCTGTTACAGTTTCAGGAACTACAGCTACCATTAATCCTGCAGATTTTAGTTTTGGCTCTGCAGTCAATATCGAAATTGCTGCTGGTGCATTTAAAGATCTTTCTAATAATAATTATGCTGGGATAGCTGATGCTGCTACATGGAATTTTTCCATTGTAAATCCAGATGTTACTCCACCGACGGTAAACATTTATTCTCCTGCAGACAATGCGACTAACATTTCCAACAGTTCAAATCTGGTTCTTACTTTCAGTGAAAACATTCAGAAAGGAGCTGGTAATATTCTTATAAAAGAAGGTGGCATACTAACACAAACAATTGATGTTACATCTGCTTCAGTTACTGTTTCAGGTACTACTGCAACTATTAATCCCGCCGATTTTACTTACAGTTCTGCAGTTAACATAGAAATTGCTGCCGGTGTATTCAAAGATTTTTCTAATAACAATTATGCAGGAATTGCCGATGCTATTACCTGGAATTTCGATGTGCAGGCTGCACCGTCAGGTCCACAAACTCTGCTGGCTTATGGTGCCTCATGGAAATATCTTGACAACGGAACAAACCAGGGTACTGCATGGACAGGTATTAGTTTTAATGATGTAGCCTGGGCTGCAGGTAATGGACAATTAGGATATGGCGATGGCGATGAAGCAACAATAGTAAGTTTCGGGCCAGATGCAAATAATAAATTTATCACTACTTATTTCCGTAAAACAATTTCGATACCTGATCCGGGAATGTTTACAGCTATTTCGGGTAGCGTAAAAAGAGATGATGGTATTGCGATTTATATAAAT
>JANLSA010000189.1:0-1639 GCA_031362085.1 Bacteroidota bacterium
TTTTATAATTTTTATTTATAATTTTTTATTGTAATAAAAAAAATTAATTTATTGCAAAGGAAACAATAACGGTTTGGATGCTGAAAGATATACACACTTGCGTAGAATATGGCAGACAGCATGGCGTAATTATTGGTTTGCAAAATCATAATGACTTTATTCAAACCGCAGAGCAAATAAATACGATTATGGAAACTATTAACTCCGAATGGCTGGGAATTGTTTTAGATACCGGCAGCTTTCGGCAGAATGAACCATATAGTGAAATAGAAAAAACGATTAAAAATGCTGTAAGCTGGCAGATAAAAGAAAAAATATTTATTGATGGGGTAGAAGTAGATACGGATTTAAACAGATTGATGAAATTGATTCAATCATCCGATTACAAAGGTTATTTGCCAATTGAAACATTAGGCGAAGGCGAACCCAAAATAAAAGTGAAAGAGATGTTTAAGAAATTGCAAAAAGCAATGAACTAAGTTATTAAAAAAGAAAACACCGGAAAAAACAGGCAGTACGGATTATTTAAAAAATATAGGAAAGCAGATCGCTAGTAAATATTTACAGCTCCATTTCCCAAACAGTTCTATATGCACCTTCTTTTTCTACATACTGTAAAAATGCGTTATAAAATTTATCAGCGCCAATTGTTGCGCTATCACCAATCACAAATAGTTTTTCTTTAGCTCTTGTCAGTGCTACATTCATTCTTCTGTAATCTTTTAAAAACCCAATATCGCCATCCTCATTACTACGGACTAATGACAAAATTATATTTTCTTTTTCCTGTCCCTGGAAACTATCAATCGTGCTGATACGTAATTGATTTGATAAATTTTCTTTTGCCGCAGCCACTTGGCCTGAATAGGGTGAAATAAATGCTGTTGAAAAATTTTCCAATAATTCTGTTTCTAATAATTTTTGTACAATACGTAACTCGCCTTCATTTTGTAAACTGGTTCCATCTATTCCATGTATTTCATTAAAACCAGAACCGGCTGTGTCAATGAATGTGATATGTGTTCCGGTATTTTGTAAATGCATCACAGTTAATAATAGCCCCTTATAAAAATAATGGCTGCTAAAACCGGCTATCGCTGGTTTCATTCTGTACTGCGTATTGAGAAGAAATACATTTTCTATTTTTTCAATCGAAATTTCTAAAATGGATTTATGAAAACCTAAACGTGTGGCTTCATTGCTTAATACGGTGGGGGGTAATTGCCAATGGTCACCTGCCAATACAATTTTTTCTGCAAGCGGAAAAATGCACCAGGCTAATGGTTCAATACATTGCCCGGCTTCGTCAATCAACAAGGTTTGAAATTTTTGATGATTTAAATTTGCATCATACAATCCGATGGGTGTGCCTGCAATTACATCAGCTTCCTCAAATAATTTTTCTTCATTATAAGCCTGTAGTTTTTTTATTTCAGTACGTATATTTTTCACTTCTTTAAATAATAAGTTACGTTGTTCTCTTTCTGCTTTTCCAAAACTGCGTTTATACTTCAATGCCATTTTGCGAAATTCTTCAGCTCTTATTTTAAGTAACTTAATTTCTTTTTGTTGTTTGCTGTTGCTCAGTTTTCCCTCAGGGGTATGTGCAAAAATCAGTTCATCCACTTTATTGGTATTG
>JANLSA010000193.1:0-3496 GCA_031362085.1 Bacteroidota bacterium
CCGTTTCAACTCCAGGAAAATTAAAGATGCGGATAGGTTCAGGGTGGCTATTTCTAATACCGAAGGAAGACTGAAATATAAAAATCTTATTCAAAAAGTTTAAAATACGAAAAAATGTTAGACCTTTCTATACTACCAAAACTAAAAACAAAAATGGCAAGCCGTGTAAACCTCGATGCCCTAATTGAAAGGGAGGATTTTGAAGTATTAAAAGATGGCAACATGAATGCCCCCCTTCTCCCCGCCATTGCTATCTCAGAATTAGAACAAGGGAAATTTTTTCTAAACGTATTGAGAAAGCCAGACTTCCAAAGAGCGACTAATGAATGGACACCAGAAAAAGTATGTGATTTTATTGAAAGCTTTCTCAATGATGATTTAATCCCTTCAATAATACTTTGGAACTCTGGAAATAGAAATTTTATTATAGATGGGGCGCATCGTTTAAGTGCTTTGGTTGCATGGGTTTTGGATGATTACGGCGACGGAGTTATTTCAGGTTCATTTTTCGGGATGGATATTTTCCCTGAACAAAGGGCAATAGCCGAAAAGACAAGAAGATTAATTAAAAAGAAAATAGGCTCTTACGCAGATCATAAATTCTCATCAATCAATAGGGATAAAGCTTCAAAGGAAATGCTTGAACGTGCAGATAGAATGGCAACGCTTACTTTGCAATTACAATGGGTAAAAGGGAATGCCGATAAAGCTGAAGATTCATTTTTTAAAATAAACGAAGAAGCGACACCTATCAATGAAACAGAAAAAACGTTACTAAAAGCCAGAAAGAAACCGAATGCTTTAGCTGCCAGAGCAATCATAAATTCAGGAACAGGTCATAAATATTGGTCTGATTTTGATGGTGAAAAACAATCAGAAATTGAATCTTTGGCTAAAGAAATAAATAACCTGTTATTTAAACCACCTTATGAAACTCCAATGAAAACTTTAGATATACCTATGGCGGGTAAAGGTTATTCATCAGAAACACTCTCCCTCATATTTGATTTAATAAACGTGTCTAACTATATTGAAAAAAAGAAAGGGCAAAAGAAAGAATTAGTTTTTTATAGAAAAACAAATGAAGCCGACTTAGAAATAAAAAATGACCCAAATGGAGATAGCACAATATTTATTCTTAAAAGCACAAGAAAATTACTTTATAGAATTTCGGACACACATCCATCATCATTAGGCTTGCATCCAGTCGTATATTTTTATAGTAGCACTGGAAGGTATCAAGTCACTTCGTTTATTGCAATGATTGAAATGATAAAATACCTTGAAAAGAAAAATCTTTTCAGAGACTTTATAAAGATTAGAGAAAGGTTTGAATCATTTTTAATGAAGTATAAAATTTTTGTTAATCAAACTACTGTAAAATATGGAAGCGGATTAAAGGGGTACAAACAGTTGGAGAAATTATATCTGTATATAATGGAGCTTCTTAGAGAAAGTGCTACTGATGAAGAAATAATAAATAGCTTGGCGATTAATGAGGAATATGTTTATCTGAATCCAAATGAAACGGAATTAGAAAATGACAATAGGAAAGAATTTTCTACTGGAACAAAATCAGCAATATTTCTAAAGCGGGCATTAGAAACCCCAATTAAATGTGAGATTTGTCATGGTCTAATGCACCGAAACGCAACACATTTTGACCACAAAGACAGAAAGTCCGATGGTGGTATGGGTGTAATAGGCAATGGACAATTAGCCCACCCCTATTGCAACACGACAGTAAAAAATTAATAGATTAAATTTGCTTAATGGCAAAAGCTAAGAAAAAAGAAAAGCCCCATAATTTGAATATGACCTTTGAGGAAGCACTCAAAAAAGCTCTTAATACTTCTTTGCCTAAAAAGAAAAATGCAAAAAAATAGGTTATAGGAGTTATTCACATTTCAACATTTACCGTAATTTTACTGACCATGCAGGTAGTTTTACTTGCTAAAATTCCATTTTATTACACGTACCTTCGCACACAAATCCACATAAATCCTGTTAAAGCCATCCCCCTTACCTTCTGATACAACCTTATTTAACTATTTTTGGTCTAGTTTTAGCACTAGATAAAAACCTAATTAAGAACCGTTTTATAATGGCAAAGCCAATTAAAGATACACCTACGTTGACTGGTAAGGATGCTAAAGTATTCTCTGACCAGATTAAGAAAGTCGAAAATAATCGGCCTTCCGAGGCTGAATTGAATAGAATGAGAGAGAGCTACAATAAATTTGAAGCCATTACCAAGAAACATAATGCCCTTCCCGCCTGATTATTCCCTTGCACGTTTAGACGCAGATAAAATTATTAAGCCATTTGATTGTGGAGATGTTGATTTGAATGATTTTCTGCATAACGATTCGGTAAATTCATCTAATGAATTGCTGACTGTTACCTATTTACTAGAAAGTAATGACGAAACCATAGCTTTTTTTAGTTTGTTAAACGATAAAATAAGACAAGAAGATGTGGAAGATATGACCGCATGGAATAGATTTAGAAAAAAAATATTCCCTAATGCAAAACGATTCCTCAACTACCCTGCTATGAAAATTGGAAGGCTTGGCGTTACTTGCAATGCACAAAATAAAAAAATAGGTAAGGAGATTCTAGATTATTTAAAAATCCTATTTGTAACAAACAATAGAACTGGGTGTAGGTTTATTACAGTAGATGCTTATAAAAAATCAATACAATTTTATTCTAAAAACGGTTTTTTATTTCTTACTTCAAAAGATGAAAGTTCAGATACTAGGCTAATGTTTTTTGATTTAAAAAGTATTCAATCTATACAGAATATCTAAAATTTTACTTTAGGCCATTTTCTGGTTACCATAAATTATACACCAACTAATCCCAGCAATACATATATCTATTTCATCCATTTATTTTATTTATAATATGTTACCTAACTTGTAATTGATTATCATAGGCGTGTGGGAAGTAGTATGTAGTCGCCTAATTTTTTGGACCTATATTTAAAAATGTTGGTAGCCACTCTCCGATCCATTTCAAAAAACGGATCGTATTAAATTGAAGGATCTGTCTCCAATTAAGGCCGGCTTATCAATTTTTTTTGAAGCTCATTACTGTTTTTGGGAAATAAAAAAAGGAGAACCAAAATCGATTCTCCCTGGCATATTCCAAAAAAAAATTATTGTTGTGGCGGATTTGCAACTGGCTGAGGTGGTGGTGGGGCCTTATGAATATTGGGTGCTTTTGTTGGTCCCCCATCTTCCGGTTTCTTACATTGCTTTGGGAGCATTTTATAGTATTCCGGGTTTGCCGGAATATCATCTGCATCGTAGCCAATATTGGCAATAGCCGTTTTTAATTCCTCAATATTTGTCCGGTCGGTCAGATACTTTATAGTCGTAATTTTTGCCCTCCAGTTCACATTTATTGTAGCTACCCCATCATAGCGAAGCAAGTAGGTTTCTATCCGTTTTTTACAATCCTCACATCCAACAGTTGGTGTCTTTATTTT
>JANLSA010000212.1:0-7849 GCA_031362085.1 Bacteroidota bacterium
TTTTATAAAATCACTTGTCCTAACTTTTCTTTTAATTTCCTGCAATTCAAAATTTCAATCGCAGAAAGCCGAGTTTCTTGATTACAGAATAAATACAGAGAGAAAAAATGATTCCTCATTAATTCTATTATTGAAACCGTATAGTGAAAATATTAATGGCACTATGAATCGTGTAATTGGTTTTAATGAGTTTAATATGGAAAAAAAACAACCGGAGGGGGCTTTGGGCAATTTTATGGCAGATGCTTTTTTAACGATGGCAACAGAAAAATTTAAAGAACTTGTTGACGGTGCCATGGTAAATTACGGTGGTGTAAGGTTAAATCAAATACCTGCTGGAAATATTACTTTGGGTAAAATGTATGAATTAATGCCGTTTGATAACTTACTCATAATTCAAAAAATAAAAGGCGATTTGCTCCAAACATTTCTTGACAATATAGCTGCAAAAGGCGGATGGCCAATAGCTGGAATCACATTTCAGATTAATAATAAAAAAGCAGTAAATATAAAAGTGGGTGACGTACCGTTTAACATAAACAAAACTTATACTATTGCCAATTCTGATTTTGTAATCAATGGTGGCGACAGTGATAATATTTTAAAACCCATTCCGCAACAAAATATCGGGTATTTTATGCGGGATGCATTGATTGATTATGTTACCAAAATGACTGCTGCCGGAAAAAACATTTCATTTAAAGAAGAAAACAGAATCAGCAATGCTCAATAGAAGAAATTTTTTACACCAAACTTTTTTTACGGGCGGCGCATTCGTTGCAGGATCCAGATTATTAGAAGTAGGTCAGTACCTATCGCCACAACAACTTGTAATTTTACACACCAATGATGTACATAGCAGGCTGGAACCTTTTCCAATGGACGGAAGCCGAAATCAGGGATTAGGAGGCGTAGCTGCAAGAGCTGAGTTGATAAAAAAAATCAGGTCAGAAAATGAACATGTGTTATTATTAGATTCGGGTGATATATTTCAGGGCACCCCTTTCTTTAATATATATAGAGGAGAACCGGAGATAAAAGCAATGACGGCAATGGGCTATGATGCCTGTACAATTGGCAACCACGATTTTGATTTAGGGCTGGAGAATCTGGCAACTCAACTTACTAATCATTCAAATTTTCCTATGTTGGTTAGTAATTATGATTTTACGGGAACTGAAATGGAAAATAAGACTGAACCTTACCGGATATTTAAAAAAGGGAAAGTAAAAATTGGTGTTTTCGGGCTTGGCATTGCTATGAAGGGATTAGTACCTGATAATTTAACAGGTAAAACTCAATACCTGGATCCCGTTGAAAAAGCGAACGCAACAGCCGATCTATTAAAAAAACAAAAGGATTGTGATATGGTAATATGCTTATCCCATTTGGGTTATAGCTATTCCGGGGAATATAAAATAAGCGATGTGTTATTAGCAAAAGACAGTCGAAACATTGATTTAATTTTGGGCGGACATACCCATACTTTTTTAGATGCCCCGGTACTTTTGAAAAACAAAGATGGCGACGATGTTATCATCAACCAGGTGGGATTTGCAGGGATAATACTTGGCAGGCTTGACTTTGAATTTACCAAATTCAATCCAAAAAAATTATCCGGCGCACATACAATATCTGTAATGAAAAAAACATCGGAATAAAAATTTTTTTTGTTCAAAAGATTGTTGATATTCGCCTTCCTGTTATTTCAAAATTTTGTTATCAACAGATTGTGAAAAAAGAGTTAGATTACATTTACTAAAATTAACCCATATATAAATTTTTTACTACCTAATGGAGAAAAATGCTGATAAAGTCTGGACCAGTTGTTTAAAAATCATCAAGGATATTGTTGAGTGGCAACATTACAAAACCTGGTTCGAACCCATTAAACCCGTATCAATAAAAAATAATGTTTTAGTAATTCAGGTACCGAGCCAATTCTTTTTTGAATACCTTGAAGAACATTATGTAAATTTATTATCGAAGACATTGAAACGTGAGCTTGGCAAGACTGCAAGATTGGAATACCGCATAATGGTTGACAGCGGAAACGGAACAAACAAACCTTTAACTGTTGATGTAACGGGACAAGGCTTTAAAACTTTTTCAAATAACGAAATGGATTTTCCTCTAGTCATAAATAACCCTGTTAAGAATCCATTTGTAATTCCGGGGCTTAAAAAAATGCAGATCGATCCACAGTTAAATGTAAATTATACTTTCGATGCATTTATAGAAGGAGATTGTAACCGGGTAGCACGTCGTGCCGGAAAAACGGTTGCAGAAAAACCGGGATCAAATTCTTTTAATCCATTAGTGATATATGGTGGTGTGGGTTTAGGTAAAACACATCTGGCACAAGCCATCGGAAATGAAGTAAAGAGATTGCATCCAAGCCGGGTAGTATTATATGTAAGCTCAGAGAAGTTCATCAACCAGTTTATGGATCATAGCCGTAATAATGCGATAAATGACTTTATCCATTTTTATCAATTGATTGATGTTTTAATAATTGATGATGTTCAGTTTTTTAATAAGGCTGAAAAAAGCCAGGATGCATTATTTGCGATTTTCAATCACTTGCATCAATCTGGCAAACAATTAATTCTTTCTTCAGATAAGCCGCCAAAAGATCTGGAAGGACTTCAGGAAAGATTGCTGAGTCGTTTCCGCTGGGGCTTAAGTGCAGACCTTACAATTCCGGATTATGATACAAGAATTGAGATACTGGAACGTAAGATGAAACATGATGGTTTAGAAATGCCAAAAGAAGTAGTGAAATATATAGCCTATAATATAAGCAGCAATGTAAGAGAATTGGAAGGTGCATTAATCTCTTTACTGGCGCAATCATCACTCAATAGAAAAGAAATCGATCTTGATTTGGCTAAAAAAGTACTCCGCAATTTTGTTCGTTCATCCAGTAAAGAAATTACGATAGATACAATACAGAAAATGGTATGTGAGTTTTTTGATGTGCCCTATGATCGTCTTTTACATAAAACCCGTAAAAGAGAAATTGTACAGGCTCGTCAAATTACCATGTATCTGGCAAAAGCTTTTACCAAAAACTCATTGAAAACAATTGGTGAGCATTTTGGAGGTCGCGACCATACTACAGTTATACACTCCTGCCAAACCGTAAAGGATTTAATGGATACCGATGGCGTATTCCGTGAAAATGTACTGGAGCTTCAGCAAAAAGTACAATTGGCGGCTATGTAATTTGCAAATGAGAAGAAGATAATCCCAAATTCTTTATAGAGTTTGGGATTTTTCTTTGGCGGCTTAAGGTCTAAAGGCTATTTTTGCTGCCCCTGAAAAAATAATTCAGGGAAATTGTTCTTCAAGTTTTTTAGAAAAGAATAATAGTTCGGGAAGTAGCGCAGTCCGGTAGCGTACCTGGTTTGGGACCAGGTGGTCGCAGGTTCGAATCCTGTCTTCCCGACAAAGAAAAGCCCCGATTTATTCGGGGTTTTTCTAAAAAATAATTCAGTCATGTCTTTATGGTGAGGTGGATGAGTGGCTGAAATCAGTAGTTTGCTAAACTGCCGTACGGGTTAAACTGTACCGCGGGTTCGAATCCCGCCCTCACCGCTTTAAAAAAGGCTCTGTTAATTCAGGGCTTTTTTATTTCTTTTGCATACAATGAAACATTACCTCATTACCGGCGGTGCCGGATTTATTGGCAGCAACCTTATTAAAAGCTTATTTCAATCGGAAAAAGATATATTGATTACCTGTATTGATAATTTCGATCCCTTCTATTCTGCCGACATTAAACAGTTCAATATCCGGAATTTTAAGAACAAAGAAAATTTCAAATTCTTTTTTGCAGATATTTCTGAAACAAATGCTGATGACTTAGGTGAAATGATTCAAGAGCCTGTAGACGTTATTATTCATATTGCGGCGAAAGCGGGTGTAAGACCAAGCATTGAAAATCCGATGGCTTACCAAAAAGTGAATGTAATTGGATTACAGAATATGCTCGATTTTGCAAAAGCAAAAAATATCAAACAATTTGTTTTTTCAAGCAGCAGCAGTGTGTATGGAGTCAATAAACATTTTCCCTGGAAAGAAGATGAACAATTATTACCTATCAGCCCCTACGCAATGACAAAACTCAGCGGCGAAATGCTGGGGCATGTTTATAGTAAATTGTTTGGTATCCGGTTTATTGCTTTACGATTCTTTACAGTGTATGGCCCCGGGCAAAGACCTGATCTTGCTATTCATAAATTTACCAAGGCCATTTTAAATGATGAACCGATAACCATGTATGGTGATGGCAACACAAGCCGCGATTATACTTTTGTTGATGATATTATTCAGGGGGTTACTGGTGCTATCCAATATGATAAATCAGATTTTGAAATTATTAATCTTGGTGAAAACTATTCCGTTTCATTAAGAGAATTAATAACCAATTTGGAAGAAGTGATAGGCAAGAAAGCAATTATTGAACAGCAGCCTGAACAAGCGGGAGATGTACCAAAAACATTTGCAGATATTTCTAAAGCAAAATTATTGCTCGGTTATAATCCGCAAACACAATTGAAAGATGGTTTGAAAATATTTTATGACTGGTACGTTTTGAATCGAGAAATATTGGAGAAAGATTAATTGAAAATTTTTGATAATAATTTCGCTGGTCAAGTATAAGTTTGAAGGCTGAAGACTTCTTATTTATCATTCCTCCCTTTAAAAACTTTTCTAACTGTATATGTCTTTTTATTTTGCGACTCGTAATAGGTTCGCACATTTATATCTGCAATTATTCCGATAGTTATAAACTGAATTCCGCCCAATAATAGAATTAACCCAAGAATTAATAATGGCTTACCACCAATATCATTTCCCATTATTTTTAATACCAATAAATACAAATTGATTAGGATTCCTATACCTAAACTTATAAAACCCAACGTTCCGAATAAATGCATTGGTTTCTGCATATAGCGCCGCATAAAAATCATGAGAATCAAATCACTCATAACCCGGAATGTTCGGTTTATGCCGTATTTACTTTTTCCAAACAGTCTTGCATGATGTTTAACATCCACCTGAGTAATTCTGGCTCCTTGCAATTTAGCTAGCACAGGAATAAAACGGTGAAGCTCTCCATATAAACCCAACTCTTCGGCAATTTCACGTTTGAAAATTTTTAAAGTACACCCATAATCTTTAATGAGTACTCCCGTCATTCTGCGAATCAAAGAATTAGCGATGATACTTGGAATTCTTCGCAGCATAAAACCATCTTTTCGGTTTGCCCGGTTACCTGCCACTACATCCCAATCCTCTTTTTTCAATAATTCAAGCATAGTCGGGATATCAGTTGGATCATTTTGTAAATCGCCATCAAGCAGTGCAACATATATTCCGGTACTGAAATCGATACCGGCAGTCATAGCAGTACTTTGACCATAATTTTTTCTCAGTTCAACAAAAACAGTTCTTACATCTGCATATTCAAGTACCTGTTGTCTTGTTTTATCTTCAGATCCGTCATCCACCAATACAATTTCATAATCGATTTTATATAACGCTGATCTTACCGCTTCTAAAAGAGGTTTGATATTCGCTTCTTCATTCTTTACTGTAATTACGACTGATAATTCGGGCATTATGGTATGATTATCCGGGAAAATTTTTGTAATGTCATAAAGATAATCATTCGGAATAAGTTTTGAGTTTGGCTTATATAAATACCCCGGCAAGTTCAAGGCTTTTCATTTTTATCTTTCGGGTCTCCACATCTTTCACAAATGCGTCTGGCATTAAAATTAAAGAAGTGCCATGTTCTTTCCACCAGGTCGTATTTTTCAGTTCGGTGAATGGCAATACACCAACAATGTATTTTCTTTTTTCGTGAGCATGCCATTCTTCCACCCATTCAAATTTATCTTTTGGAACATATTTTATATCATCAAAACTGATATAGACACGCAGATAAAAATCATTGGTGAGTTCATGAGGTTTCTGATAGTACAATTTCTTATACTCATAATGATAATCGTAGGTGAGTGCAGAAATATCGCTCAATACAGCGGATGCAGTAGGAAATGAGCCGGCTCCTTTACCATAGAAAAATTGCTTGTCTGCAAAACCACTTTCAATTACTACGCCATTGTATTCATTTTTTACAAATGCAAAATGATCATTTTGGTTTACAAATTGAGGTAAAACGAAAGCTGCGACTTTCCCATTCTTCAGCTTTTTTGCCTGGCCTATTAATTTAATTGCAACGTTTTTTTGCGCTGCTACCTGAGCATCGGCACCTGTAATGTTTTGAATGCCCGTAAAAACCAAGTTAGATGGTTTTTCAACAATGCCATAAGCATGATTTAAAATTATGATCCATTTGTTCAATGCATCATATCCATCTATATCCAGTTTGGGATCGGCTTCGGCAAAACCCAATTGCTGGGCAAGTATCAACGCATCCCGAAATTCCAGTTTATCTTCAAACATTTTTGTAAGAATAAAATTGGTACTACCGTTTACAATTGCTTTAATGCTATGCAACAGATCATTATCGTAGTATTCTTCTAAATTTCGGATGATTGGAATGGATGCGCATGAAGAAGCTTCATACAAGACAGCAAGGCCTGTTTCTTTTTGTAACTGAAGCAACTCTGTAAAATGTTCGGCTATCATTTTTTTACTTGAACTCACTACTTCTTTCCCATTTCGTAATGCCGTAGATACAATCTGAAATGCTTCTTCGCTTTCGTTAATCACTTCAACAATCACATTTATATCATCATCATTCAGTAAAACATTTTTATCGGTTGTAAAAAGCTCATCCGGTGCATTTCTTTTTTTATCGGGATGTTTAATACATACTTTTTTAATAGTTGCATTTAATGACGGTGTTTGCTGCAAAATTTTATACAAACCCTCGCCTACCACTCCAAAACCAAATAATCCAATTGTAAGTTTACGATGTACACTCATTTTTCCGTGTTTATTTATTTTTGTAAAATTATTTTTTTTAAAAATTCAATAGTTGTACAATAACATACACTTAACAGGAAAGCAATAAAAAAAGCCCATCCGAAAATCAGATGAGCTTTGAATATTAGAATAAAAATATTTTAAAGACTTAAAATCTGACTTATCTGTCTCCGATTTTTATATCAGAGATGGAATTGGCACCTTGTCTATTATAATACGAGACAGGTTGTCAAGGCTTCATTGGACCATTATCCTCAGCCTTTCTTGATAAGCATAACCCAAATTAATGGGCTTATTAAAAGAACTGGTGCAAATATAGTATCTGTGGCTGGTGTATGTATCGAACTTTAATAAAATAATTTCTAATACCAACTTGATTTACTCATTAATTCAAAAAAATCCGGTATTATACCTAGAGCAGAGACGACTTTCGATTTGGAATAAATTGTAAGGCGATTCGGTATAACGAATGTTTGATTCCATTTTCTGTTTAATAAAAAACCCTGCAAACTGCAGGGGATTTAAATTATAAACTATTTAAATTTAGTTTAAAAATGAAATGGCGATGGCATCAGATCAATGTCATCTTCTAAAAGCATCTCCACTTTTAAGAGAAAAGCCTCATCTGTTTTCACTACTACTTTTTCTTTTGTAATTTTTTTGTAACCAATCTTTTCAAATACAAATTTGTAAATACCCGGTTTTAATTCATCAAATACATAATTTCCATCTTCATCTGTCTGTACTACCATTTCCTTTTTTGAGGAAAGGATAGCTGTTATGCTCACCCCTTCGATTGGTTTTTTATCTTCTCCATTTAACACAGTACCGTTCACATCATCCTTCTTTCCATTGGCTAGCCCCCGGGGATCATAAACATTGG
>JANLSA010000268.1:0-6204 GCA_031362085.1 Bacteroidota bacterium
TAACAACTTTATAAAAAATTTACCTGAATTACCTGTTACTGAAAAAATAATAGAAGAATGAAAAGTAAACACAAGCATTAAAGAAGCTATAGCTGCAACTAAAGACAAAACGAATAGCCAATTAACTGGCGTAATAAGAAATTGTTTGAAATTATTTTTTTGCAATAAGCTATGTAACCCGGCCGCAGACAGTAAAAAAAGGATGAGCATTACAAAATAGGTAAACTCACCATTCATCCTTACATAACCAGTATAGGGCAAAAATTTCCAGGCAAATGTTTTAAACCAGCCACCTGAAGCCAGCAGAATAAAAAACATAAGGGGTAGCAGGCTATATAAAACTATTTTCCTGTTGGTGTTTCTGAAATAAAAAATTAATCCAATCAGCATTGCAATTCCCCCGTACACATTTCGCATGGAAATATCAGTGTTGAAAAATTGAGTTTTATGAACAGGAAGCGGAAATAGTAGTGAGAAATAGGATTGAAGGGTTGTGGGAGAAAGCAATGTTTCATCCAACGATACTTTATTCCCTCTTGAAATATATTGAAGCATTTCAAGGTTGCTTACAATTACAACAACACAGCAAAGGCTGCTTATTATAAGCAATAATAGATTTCTAAGTAGAAAATTTTTTGAATAAAATGCTTTTGTTGCAGAATGCCTGAAAAGATAAATGAAAATTAATGCAAACAGAAAAAAGTAACCTGCACCGATAATTAACCCCGGGTGAGTTGATGAAACGAAGAAAAATACACTGATTCCGCAACCAATAAAATTTTTAAGTACCGGATTTTTATTTGCCCGAACAAAATATAAAAGTACAAAAGGAAAAAAGGCAAGACCTGTTATCCATATAAAATGCTGAAGGTGTCCTACTGCATATCCGCAACACATATATGCAAGGCCGGTAAGCAAAGCAGTATCCTTAGAAAATAATTCTTTAATCAACATGTACATTCCCCAGCCACCAATTAACAGGTAAAACATTTCCTCAAGGGTGATAGTATAAACAGAGTAACCAACCGCTTTTGCAAACACCCAAAGAACAGGGTTCCAGAATCCATTATTCATATCGCCATATTGCGGTATGCCATAATGAATATAGGGATTCCACCACGGAAAATAACCTGAGTATAAACTTTCGCTTATGACAAATCGAGTCGGGAGGTTTTGATTTATCAAATCATTTTTCAAATGGAAGAACGGAAGAAATACGGGTAAATAAACAATGAAAAGAAATAATGCAAAAAGCAAAAAGGGATTGTTATAAAAAAAAGAAACTGTCTTTTTCATTAGTTAGTAAACATAGTTTCGTATAAAGATACTATCGGGTTTTGGTTCCATTTTAAATCCATCTTTCAGCGATGCACCCCTGGGTTGCAAATATTTATTTTCTTGGTAAATACAAGGGATGCCTGTGTCATAACAATCCCTCATCCAACCATTGTTTATATATTCTGGCAAATTAAATTCAACACCTTTTATATATACTTTGTTTAGCGGTGGCTGATCAAGACTTACTGTATGAATAAAATTTTCTGGATTGTTTATCAGCGGCATTGACTTTTTATAAAGGTAATAGCAGGAAATAAAAACAGTGAGAATGATAATTGGTTCATGAATTTTTGTAGTAATCCATTGACCCATAAAAAAACATAGGGGGAAAAATGCAAGTGGTAATAAAACACCATAACCAAATCTTGGTGAAGGAGCCGTAAAAAACCAACCTGCAGCCATTATCAACATGAGGAGGAATAGCATTCTTATTTTTTTATAATCAATAGTAAGTTTGGTTTTTATAAATAAAATAAGTAATGAACTAAATGATGCAAGTATGATAATTTTTTGTTGAAGCAGAATTCCATTGAACCATTGGCTTGTCCAGCTTTTATTCATAAGCTCAGGTAAATGTTTGAAATCAAGATTATTGCTATTGTAATACCGGTTGGTTAGATGAATATATTGTCTGTAGTAATCTGCCATTTCTTTTGGTAATTGCCAGTCAGGTGAATAAAAGCTAACCGATACCGGAAAGAATGGATAACCAGTAATGATGTAGTTTTTTAGTAAGAAAGGAGTTAAAATTACAATACCAGCCAAAACTGTGATCAGCCAATACTTTAATTTATTAAAAGTGAATAAATAAAAAATAAGTAGCAGTAATAAAAAAACACCTGATAATTTAAATGGAATAATTGAAAGGCAGATTGCTACAAACGCAAAGGAAAAGGATTTTATCTTGTCAGGTAAAAGAAATGACTCTACCAGAAATGAAAAAGCCATTAGTGTAAGTGCAGTTACAATAAAGTCATAATTGGTAGAACTTGCTGCATCTCTGAATAATTCCCATTCATACAAACAGAATAAAATAATCAATAAATAAAAATGACTCATCACCCGGTCAGGTACAGAACTATTGTTTTTATGAAATTTCCAATTGCTTATCCACCATATAAAAAACCAGATGACGGAAGTGACATTTAACCAGGAAAAGTTTTCATAACTAAAAAAAGGAATACGAAAAATGCTAATCAGGTTAAACCAGTTGGAGCCGGTACCATATCTGGGAAAAAGATTTGCAAGACCCGGTACAGCACCATATTTATTAAACCAACGGATAATTTGAACGTGATATACGTGAGTGTCATTGTTAGCATGAGGGAGTGTGCCCAGTATTAAAAAAATGAGTAGTGATACGCCGATAAAACTGAATTCAATACTTGAGAAAAAAATGGTAACGGGAAATTCCTGAAAAAGGCGTTTAACTTTTTTTCGATTAGAATATATAAATAGGAGTAAAGGAGTAGTAAGTAAAACCAGTGAATAAAAATTTAACGGAACCAACAAGCACAACAAAGAAGTAATAAAAGATAAAAGAAGTAAACCACTCCAGAATAGAAAACAGTAAAAACCAACATAGGACCGAAGCCAGAAAGTGAGGTTTTGATTTTGCCTTTTAAATAAAAATAATACTGGAATGCCCCAGGCTATGCAAAAAATACTTATAAGGATAATATGGAAAACTTGTTGAAGCATTCAGTTGTTAAAAAATTCGGATTACTTTTTCGAAAAAAAATTATACCAGATAATACAGTAAAATGCACGGAATCCATCCATAAAATTTATTTTCTTTCCCTGCTTAAAATTTCTGCCTTCATAAGAAATACCAACTTCAAGAATTCTTATATCTTTCTTTTTTCCCAGTTTAGCAATCATTTCCGGGTCAAATCCAAAACGCTGCTCTTCGATTCTTACACTTTTCAATATTTCTGTTTTAAACATTTTATAACATGTGTGAATATCGGTAAGTCGCTGCCCGGTCAAAATATTTGAAATAAAAGTATATACTTTATTTACTATTTTATGGAGGATGAACGGTCCCCTGTGAGGGCCATCACCCTTAAATCTTGAACCCAGAACAATGTCAGCTCTATCTTCCATGATGGGGTTCAATAGTAAATTATAATCTTCCGGATGGTATTCAAGATCTGCATCCTGGATAACAACCAACTGCCCTGTTACTTTACTCAATGCAGTCTTTATACAACTTCCTTTCCCCGTATTTATTTCATGATTCAGTAATTGAATATTGCTTCGAGAATTTTCATGAATAAATTTTTCTATATTAAACTGTGTTGCATCCAATGAGCCATCATTAACAATTAATATTTGTTTAGTAAGATTATAATTTAATTGAACTTCCAAAACTCTTTTCAACACACGTTGCACATATTTTTCTTCATTGTAACAGGGTATAATTATACTTAGTTTATTTATTGAAGAAGCGGTTGGTAATTGCATTTATATATGTTATATCAGAATTTTTGCTCAGCGAAAATACTTTTTAAGCTTTAGAAACCGCATTTCAAATAAATAATAGCTCATTATACTGATCAGAAAGCCTGCCAGAGTAGCGATTGTTGCAGCCAAAATGTTTGGGGTTAATTTACTGTCAAATGAAAAAGTATTGAAATAATCTGTTAATGCCGGATAAAGCAATTTATATACAGGCCAGTGAAAAATATAAAAACCATACGAAATTTTACCAATAAACCGTAATGGAGCAATACTTAAGAGTGTGGTTATTAAATTTCGGTTATGGGTGCCCGCTTCAAATACAATTATGGCAAAAACAATTGCGAATGTTGTATATCCAACTAATGGCAAATAGGGAAAAGAATAATTATAGCTTTTATTGATAAAATAAAAAATAAAATTTACAGCTGCTACCGACAATACAATGTAAGGTGTATTGATTGTAATGAACTTTGGCGAAATATATTTTATTATTGCCAAAGCACTTCCAATACATAACCCGTCAATACGGGTAAAAGTGTACCAGCTGAAATATTGTAACCCCTCTATGTGTTGATTCCATACAATTAACCGCAATATGATTATGCCAATCAATAAGAAAAGACTTAAAGCAAGTAATAGTTTTGGTTTTCTAAAAATCAAAATTACAAATGGCCAGATAATATAATATTGTTCTTCTACAGCAAGCGACCATAAATGTAAAAGGACATTTGATCGTTCTATTGGTTTAAAAATATACAACCAGTTTTGCAGATATGTCCATAGCCAAATTTGATTATCTGTGTAGTATTTTAAATTGCCTGCATAAGTTGAAAGATTAGGAAGAACGATTAAAAAAATTATCAACAGTAAAAAATATACAGGAAAAATGCGCAGCACTCTTTTGATGTAAAATGATTTCAAAAAATTTCTGCCATTAATACCTCTGATTAAAATATCAGTGATTAAAAAGCCAGACAATACAAAAAATAAATCCACACCCAGCCAGCCGAAAAAGAAATAATTTGTAAAACCAAAATTGTGAAAAAAGACTACAAGTAATATTGCTATACCTCTCAACCCATCTAATGCAGGATAATGATCACGTTGGTAATTTAATTCAGTCATCAGAAGTTTGGGTTAGTCATTACTGGTCAAAGATAATTTTCTCACAATATATTTTCCGATCAAATCAAATTCGATATTAACAATATCGCCTTTATTTACATACTGAATATTTGTATGAATAAATGTAAAAGGAATAATTGCAACCTTAAAGCTTTTCTTTTTTACATCAAACACGGTAAGGCTAATACCATTAATTGAAAGAGAACCCTTTTCAATGATTAAGGATGAAAATTTTTTTGAAAACTCGAATTCAAAAATCCAGCTACCCGCTTTTTCTTTTCTTTTTTTGCAAATTGCAGTTGTATCTACATGGCCTTGTACCCAATGACCATCAAGACGACTATTGACAGTCAGACATCTTTCAAGGTTTATTACAGTTCCTTCTTTCCAATTCCCAATATTGGTTTTATTCAATGTTTCCTTTATAGCAGTTACTTTATATCTATTATCTTTTATTTCCTCCACAGTCAGGCATGCTCCGTTATGTGATAAACTCTGATCCACCCTTAATTCACTTGACAATGAGGATTGTATCCAAAAACTTTTATTGGAGCCATTGGAAATGACCTCTTTAATGTTAGCCGTGGTTTCAATAATGCCTGTAAACATTTTGCAAATCTAAACAACCAACACTCGGCAATCACCTGGTTTGCGATAAAATTTTGCAGCTAAAAAAAACTTTGAACATTTCCCAAAGTGATTCCTTTGGAAAAACTTGAAACTTTAAATATTCCCGCCTATATTTGCAACCCATTTAAAAAACTACCAAGGAGGTATAAAAATGCTGATAATAGATTCAAAAGATTGCGAAGTAATAGACAAAGCACTCAAGAAGTATAAAAAGAAATTCGAGAAATCGAAAACCTTGCTTCAATTGCGTGAAAGACAGTGCTTCATTAAACCATCGGTGAAGCGCCGGGGTGAAATTCTAAAAGCAATCTACAAGCAGAAAATTGCAGCCGGCACTATAGAAGGAAAATAATTCCTTCTTATAGGCTTATTTATAAATAGCAGCAAAGTTTTATAACTTTGCTGCTATTGTTGTTTATGGTTTTACCTGATTCTCAAATCCAATCCTTTCTTAATTACCTGAAATTTGAAAAAAGATATTCCATTCATACCCTCACTTCTTATCAAACAGATCTGTTCGATTTTATTAATTTTTTAGAAGTACAATTCGGTGCTGTTTCATTAAAAGAAGTGAATCATAGTTTTATCCGAAGCTGGCTTGCATTCTTAAAGAATAAAGGCCTGAGCTCAAAATCAATCAATCGTAAG
>JANLSA010000270.1:0-2696 GCA_031362085.1 Bacteroidota bacterium
TTTTAGTAACGATTCTTCTTTGCTGTACCATCATTACCCGCCAACGCAAATTATTAAAACAGATAAACCTGTAAATGTGCAACCCGTAATTGCAGAAGAAAAAATGTTGCAGCACCGAAGCTTTGAAGGGTTTAACATAAAGCCGGCAAAAGATTATTTGCAAAGCCGTGTGCCGGTTTTGGTAAATAACGATTGTCATATTGTACTGGCAGCGCCACAGCAAAGCATGTTCAATTATTTTTATAAAAACACCGATGCTGATGAAATGATATTTGTGCATGAAGGCAACGGCACAGTGCATACACAATATGGTGAATTGCCATTCAGTTATGGTGATTATATTATTTTGCCCAGAGGAACCATTTATCAAATTGAATTCAACAATGAAAAAAACCGTTTGTTTATTGTGGAGTCATTTACACCACTACGTTTTCCCAAAAGGTATATGAGTAAGTTTGGCCAACTGATGGAACATTCACCGTATTGCGAACGGGATATGCGTCCGCCGCAGAATTTAAAAACCTTTGATGAAAAAGGTGATTACCTGATTAAGGCAAAGAAAAAAGGAATGCTCTACGGTTTGCATTACGGCACGCATCCTTTTGATGTAGTCGGGTGGGATGGTTGCTGCTACCCGTATATTTTTTCCATTCATGATTTTGAACCTATTACCGGCCGGGTGCATATGCCACCGCCCATTCACCAGACTTTTGAAACAAGTACGTTTGTAGTTTGTTCATTTGTTCCCCGTATGTATGATTATCATCCCAATGCTATACCTGCACCATACAATCATAGTAATATCGACAGCGATGAAGTACTTTATTATGTAGAAGGGGAATTTATGAGCCGTAAAAATGTAACAAAGGGAATGATCACTTTGCATCCCGCAGGTATTCCGCACGGGCCACACCCGGGAGCTGTTGAAAAAAGTATTGGCGCCAAAGAAACAAAAGAACTCGCTGTGATGGTGGATACATTTCGTCCGCTGATGCTGACTAAACAGGCACTCGATATCGAGAATAAAGATTATGTGATGAGTTGGGCGGAGTAGAGTCTAGCTGTTAGCTAACAGCTAAAAGCTTTCTTACTTTTTCACATGTGCCTTATATATTCCGTTTGGTTGGGTAGAAGTAAGTCCAAGTGGTTTATCACCATCCATTTCAAATTGTAATTTGTATCCTGACATTCCTTTTATGGTAAATGAATTGAGTGATAATGGCACCAGTTCATATTCTCCCTGGCCCGGTGCAAATATCCAAAGAGCATTATTTTTTATACTGGTAGTGGCTATAAGAGGAATAGCTTCAAATTCAAAAGCTCCAACATATTTTTCTAATTCTTTTGCAGTTAATGTAAAAGTTGCTTTGCCTTGCAACTTATCTAGCTTTTGTTTGGTTTCTTCGCTTTTTGTTATGGCCAATGCTTTCTGGTAATTGGCTATTGCTTTAATTGTATCTTTTTGGGCAACTAAAACATCTGCATACGAATCATACACATTGCCATTTTCAGGATAGTTCTCCATATTCATTTCAAATAAGGCTGCGGCTTTTGCATATTGTTTAAGAGAAAGCGAATTGTAGCCTAAACCGTTTATCATCATTTCAGGTGGGGAAACTTTATAACCAAATTCTTTTGATACTGTTTGGTAATGCTGTTTCATTCTCTGAACTATTTCAGTGCCCGGGCCTATAAAATCTGCTGTAGTAAACTTAAAACGGTACCAGCTAAAAATAAAACGCAATCCATCATATTCACTGATTAGCGGAACAGAACCATGGTCGTCATCATCATAATATTTACTGTTATACTTCAACCCGTTTTGCAGATTGGACTTGATAAATTTATCCATAGCAAAAATGGAACGGATATGCCTTGTATCCGCAGTGGTATCTTTTTTCAATTTCACCAGTGTCATTCCTTCGCTCATCGTATTGGCTATACCTACATACAAACTTGTTCCAATATATTTTTGTGCTGACAGTTTCTGCTGTGTGGTTTTTAAAAACTGTTCTTTATCATACCACATACTTGGGTCTATAGCTATATAAGCATTAAATAGCCTGGTATGGTTTGTAATAATATTCATGACTGTCAGCCCGCCAAATGAATGTCCTATCAATACTCTGAAAGGTTGTGTAGGATAAATTGAATCAATGTGGGGCATTAGTTCCTTCTCGAGGAACCTCGCAAAATTTTCACCACCCCCTGTATTTTTTGAAAAACCACTGTCCATCATGGGAGGGTCACTTACTATATGTGTTGGTGTAAGATCTCTTGTCCTGTCTGTATTTGGAATACCAACAATAATCATTTCCGGAACAATCGTATTGCCATTTACCTGGCTTAGTTGCTGTATCATACCCACTACAGATTCAAAATGGCCTTCGCCATCGAGCAGGTAAATAACAGGATAACGCTGACCGGGATTTTGCACCCCTGTTTTCAAATTTGGTGTATAAACCCAAACCTTTCTTTTCTCTTTCAGTATAGAGGAGTTGACACTGTCTGCCTGCCCAATTACAATTTTATTATCAGTTTGTGCATTACTGATTAATGAAATGAACATGTACAGTATAAACGGTGAAATAAGTTTCATAAAAGGGAATTAATTAGTAAAGAATAATTTTAAAAGCTTTTTACAAATGATCTTTGTCAAATATATTTCATTTGTATTTAAGTTGTTTACTTCTTTA
>JANLSA010000365.1:0-18971 GCA_031362085.1 Bacteroidota bacterium
CTTACCTCATCTTAAATTGAGTGATAAAATTTATCAGGCATTACAACAGATGAGTGATAACAATGTTACTCATCTTCCGGTTATTGAAGATGAAAAGTTTATTGGTCTTGTTAGTGAAGATATGCTGCACAATGCGGAAGACGATTCGGCTGAATTAAGTGAGCTTCGGCATGCCTTTATTAATATATCAGTAAAAGAAAACGAGCATTTTTTAACTGTTATTCAGGAAACAGTTGAAAATGATCTTTCGCTGATGCCGGTTGTAAATGATGAGAATGAATTGCTGGGTTCCGTTACTAAAAGCGAATTACTGAAAAACGCTTCTGAGTTTATGAGTCTGAATGAACCCGGTGGAATGATTGTGCTGGAAATGGAACCCAAACAGTACTCATTTAATGAGCTAAGCAGATTAGTGGAAGCGAATGAAACACAGATAACGCAACTAAATACATCGGTTGATAATTTGACCGGGATGCTTCGGGTTACCATTAAAATAAATAAAGCTGATGTGGCAGATGTGGTTTCATCATTGCAAAGACACGACTATAATGTGAAATATTATTTTGGAGAAGAGCTTTATGAAAATGAACTGCGCAGCAATTATGACAACCTGATGAATTATTTAAAAATTTAATTACACCTGCGTAATTTTTCTACGCATCCTTTTTAAAAATTATCTATTAAAATATTAAATACTGATAACCAAAAACCAGCTATTTTCGTTGATAGGGCAATTCAAAAATGCAGCGGAATATTAAATATCAGTTATTTGTTTTTTTATTTTTTGTACAGATAGTTTCATTACATTCACAAAATCAACTTGAGCCGTTTGTAAATGATTCTATAGCCCTGCCATCCACCAAGGGAAGTATTCAAAATCCACAACAAAAATTAGTAAATACTTCTTCCACATTATTTATAGTAGGAAATATTTTCATTACGGGAAATAAAAAAACAAAGTCCTCCATTATACTCCGCGAAATTCCTTTTAAGCAAGGCGATCAATTCAGTTTGCAGGCTTTGGTGGAACAGTTTGAACTTGCCCGCACACAAGTGATGAATACTTCTTTATTTCATGAAGTAATTGTTTCATTAAAAGGATTTGAAGGCAACAGAATCGATGTATCAGTCCAGGTATCAGAACGCTGGTATCTTTTTCCACTCCCTTTTTTAAAACCAGTTGACCGCAATTTGAATCAATGGTTGTTTGATGAAAATGCAAAATTGAATCGTGTGAACTATGGCGCAAAAATTTCACACAATAATTTTACCGGGTATAATGATAAGATCAGAATATCGCTGATCACCGGATATACCAAACAGTTTTCTGTAAATTATGATCGTCCTTTTTTTGATAAAGCAATGAAATGGGGAATGAAAGTTTCGATAGCGGCAGGAAAAAACCGTGAAGTAAATTACAACACACTTAATAATAAACAGCAGTTTATAAAAGATAACAACAACTATCTGCATAGTTTTATTTTTTCAAATTTTGAAATCAATTATCGTAAGGCAATCAAATCAAGACATCGGTTTGGTGTAAATTATTCAAGTGAAAAATTAAGAGATACAGTTTTGGCCCTAAATCCTCTTTATTTTCCTTCGGGTAGAAAGAGTGTTCAATTTCCTGAACTCTATTATTCGTTTCAGTATTTAGATTTTGATTACAGGCCTTACCCAACCCGGGGTTATGCAACCGAGATTACATTTTCTAAACGAGGGTTTAATAAAATAATTAATGTATGGCAATTGAGTTTGAAGGGCTCAGCCAGCTGGCCAATCATCCGGAAAACTTTTTTAAATGTAAAATCATTTGCAACTGTTAAGTTTCCTTTTAAACAACCATTTCTGAATCAGCAACTGCTTGGTTACAGCGATACGTTTATGCAAGGCTATGAATATTATGTGGTGGATGGTGTTGCAGGTGCTTATTTAAAAACTACCATAACACAAGAGCTATTTAATTTTAATATCAAGCTGCCTGCAAACAAACTTGTTACAAATAAAAAAATTCCTTTCCGCATTTTTGCAAAAATATTTGGTAATACAGGCTATGTTCACAATCCACAACCCGGAAATAATTTATTAGCAAACCGTTTATTAAGTTCTGCTGGCGTGGGTATTGATATTCTTACGTTTTATGATTTCGTTTTTAAATTAGAATGGACATTCAACCAATTAGGTCAAAACGGGCTATTTTTACACCGGAGATCAACTTTTTAATTGTGACCCGATTGTTTGAAGGTAAGTGGGTGTTTGAAAACTTAACACAGTTGTCTGATATTAGTTTTTTATTCGTTTATGATGAATTTTCAATCACAAGCCGCAAACAATACGTAAAATATAAAATCGAAAATATTCAATATTAAATAATCAATGAAGGCAGCAATCTATAGCCGGGTAATGGTAGCGGAACAGGAGCAAGACATTCAATTGTTTTTTGATGAATTGGAAAAACAAAAAATAGTAGCTGTTGTTTTTCTTCCTTTTTTTAATGAAGTAAAAGAGAAAATAAAACTTCCGGCATCAACAGAAACTTTTTCTGAGTCAGACAATTTAAAAGAGGATATTGAATTTATAATAAGCCTTGGCGGTGATGGTACTTTGCTTGATACAATTACCCTGGTTCGGGATAAAAAAATTTCCATCATGGGAATTAATTTCGGCAGGCTTGGTTTTTTAGCAGGTATCGGTCGAAATGAAGTAGCCGCTGCTGTAAAAGCAATTGCCAATCACACTCATATTGCCGATAAAAGAACATTGATACATCTGGATTCAGATATGCCTCTTTTTGGTGAAATTCCGTATGGGCTAAATGAATTTGCAATTCATAAACGGGATGTAGCTTCAATGATAAAAATTCATACCTATGTGAATGGTGAATTTTTAAATACCTATTGGGCAGATGGATTGATCGTAGCAACACCTACCGGAAGTACGGGATATTCATTAAGCTGTAATGGCCCGGTTGTTTTTCCTGACAGTGGCAGTTTTGTAATAACGCCGGTAGCACCACATAATTTAAATGTCAGACCCATTGTAGTAGCCGATTCAAATATCATTTCTTTTGAAATAGAAAGCCGCGATGAAAATATCATTTGTGCCCTTGACAGCCGTCGCGAATTAGTAAGCCGTAATGTGCAACTGGCAGTACGGAAAGAAAAATTTCATGTACAGCTGGTTCGCTTAAGCGAAAATAATTTTTTACAAACATTGCGTAATAAACTTACCTGGGGCCTGGATAAAAGGAATTAGTATTTGTGTCCTGAAAGCTATCCGGATGGAATCAAACTTCAATTTTCATTTTTTTTGACAATGCAATTTTAGAAAATTAGTATTTGCTAACCACTCATTGTTGAATGCTGAAAGCTTGTAGCTCAAAGCTGCTCATTCCTGTTAAAATTTTAACAGCCCTATTTTTCCTTCCAACAAAAGAAAATGGCTATTTTTAGCGTTCTTAGTTTTCAGCATTTATAATACAGGATATGAGAAAAATTTTTCTGGCAATTATCGTCGTTTTACAAACAGTCTTTTCGTTTCAGCTAAATGCACAAGATGCTGTAAAGCAGGAAGGTGAATTTGGAATTGGCCTGGGCGCAGCCCATTATTTTGGAGATCTGAATACAAGAGCTAAACTCAATCGTCCGAAAATTGCAGCAAGTGTTTTCTTCCGGAAAAATTTTGGTAATTATATAGCAGCCCGGCTAAGTGCAAGCTTTGCAAGGTTGGGTTATTCTGATATTTACAATAAAGATAATATTACCCAATACACCCGTAACTTAAGTTTTAATACCAACGTATGGGAAGTAGCACTACAGGGTGATTTTAATTTTTTCCGTTTTATGCCCGGCGAACCAGATTTTAATTTTACTCCTTATATAACTATTGGCGTTGGTGCTTTCAGCTACGATCCATTTGCTTATCTCAAAGGCGAAAAAATATTTCTTCGTCCGTTAGGTACCGAAGGGCAGGGCAGTTCTTTATATCCTGAACGTAAGCAATACAGTTCCATGGCAATGTCTATTCCATTTGGGGTAGGTGTAAAATATGCGTTGAATGAACGCATCAATATTGGATTTGAAGTGCTGCATCGGTTTACCAATACCGATTACCTGGATGATGTAAGTAAAACCTATGTAAATGCATTAGCGGTATTTCCCAGCAATCCGGATGGTAGCCCATCCAATGGATATTTACTGCATGATCGTTCTTATGAATTAGGCGACCCTATCGGTATAGCAGGCAGGCAGCGTGGCAATGACCGGCAGAAAGATCAGTTTGTAACAGCGCAGTTTCATGTTACATTTAACTTGCAATCTTATAAATGCCCAACTTCTGATTGAAAATTTAATATTTAATATTTCAAATTGAATCCAGACTGTTGATTGCCGACTGCCGGTTGCTGACTGTTGACTGCACTCTTCACTCATTTTTTCCGTAACTTAAACTTTTGAAAAGATCGGCGAGTCTTTTACAAAAATTATTTTACCACTAAAAATTATTTTTATGCGTCTGACAACAATTTTTTACAGCTCAGTAATTGCTGCTGTTTTCAGTTTTACTACTTCATTTACAACCGCTATCACGTCCAAAACAAACAAGGCCGGAGATTGGTTTTTCCTTGCAGATAAAAAGGTAGGCTTCGGGGTTGATCATGATGTGATCCATTTTGGCAACTGGAAAGACGACGTACGTCAGCTTAAATTGAGAATAACTGACGGCCCACTAAAAATGTATAGCATGAAAATTCATTTTGACAATGGCACAACACAGGATATAGAATTGCGAATGAGATTTGCCCAGGGAAGTGAAAGCCGGGTAATTGATCTTGAAGGAGGATTACGCCACCTTAAAAAAATTGAATTTACGTATGAAACAAAAGGGTTTTTAAGAGGAAGATCAAGAGTGGCAGTATGGGGGAAGAATTAATAATAGCCTCCCTAAACCTCCCGGATAACCGGGACAAGCTCTCCAAAGGAGGGCTTTTGAATACTCAAATTATATGATGTGGACATTAAAAAACTTCTTGTTATTTTTTATTATTATAAAAAATGCGTCGTTCAATCTTTTTTTTAATTCTTATATCATCATTTAGCATTAAAATTAATGCACAGTATCCCGTTTCCATTTTCAATCACAATCGTGACAGCATTCCCAACGAATCAATTTATTTACATACCAATCAACAATCTTACTTAGCTGGAGAAACCATCTGGTTTAAAGCATACCTGTATGCTGATTTCAACAGCAGCACACTCAGCTCTAATTTTTTTATTGAATTACTAAATGAGAATTATGAAATAATTATTGAAAAGAAATTACCTGTATTTGCCGGAACGGCTTATGGCAATTTTGATTTACCAGATACTTTAAAGGAAGGAATTTATTTAATCAGGGCTTATACCCCGTGGACCTTAAATCTTGGCGATGCATTTGTTTTTAAAAAAGGGATTCCCGTTTTTAACCCTTTAAAAAAATCAAGTTTACTTTATTCAGCTCCGGGTAAATACACCTGTCTTTTTTATCCTGAAAGTGGTCAATTGGTAAATGGTCTGCCAAATATAATTGCCTACAGGGCAATGAATAATTATTTACAACCGGTACAAATAACCGGAGCAGTAACAGATGCAAATGGAAATGAAATTATAGGTTTTAAATCTGATACACAGGGTATGGGTACTTTTAGTTTTATGCCTGAATACGGGAAAAATTATTTTGCCAAAATTGAATATGCTGACAAAACAGTAAAGGAATTTAGTTTGCCCGCCGCTGCAGATAAAGGCGTATTGCTGAACACAGGTGAAAATAAAAATGGAAAATTTTTTTATGTTACTGCATCCGGTATTGAGTTTAATGAATTGCTGCTGCTTGCTGTAATGCAAAATAATATTGTGGTTGAAAAAAAGATTAGCCTGAAAAACAATGAAGCACAGGGTATAATTAATACAGATGGTTTGCCGGCTGGGCTGCTGCAACTGCTTTTATTTGATAAAAACAACAGGTTACTTGCTTTCCGGAACACATATATCAATCATTCAAGTACTGAAATGTCAGTACAGTTAATAACAGATAGTTTTAGTATCTCAAAAAAAGCCAAGAATGAATTTACGCTCCGGTTCCCTGACAGTACACAAGGAAATTTTTCTTTAACCGTTTCGGATGCAGGAGCCGGGAAGGAACTCAATAATAATAATATTCATTCAGGTCTTCTTTTACAACCGGGGTCTAATGGGCTTATCTCTGCCGGTTCAAATAATCTCAAAAGCGATTATTGGGATTTACTGGCTCTTACCAATAACTGGCCGGTGGATTTACAAAAAAAAGAAATAAAATACAGGGATGAGCCCTACATCAGCATCAGCGGTAAAGTTTTTAGGGAGCTCAATAGGAAAGTGGCAATAAAAGACGAATTAAATTTTATCATTGATACAAAAGATTCTTCCCGTATATTTTTATCTGCACCGGTTTCAGATGATGGAAGCTTTCAGTTATCAAACCTGGTTTATGAGGATACTGCAAAATTCCTGTATCAAATAAATGCAAAAAAAGATGCCGCTAAATCTGCTTCTATAAAATTGAATGTTTCAGTTTTCAATTATTCCGGTTTATTAAATAACGACAACAATGCTGCACATTTTAATACACTTAAATATGTTTTTGCTGATACTGCACAAGAACCTCAAAGACTAAAAGAGGCGTATAATTATTTTTCAGAATTAAGTAAGCCCGGAAGGGTATTAGATGAAGTTGTAGTAAAAACGAAAAGACTTTCACCTGTAAAAGAAGTTGAAAAGAAATATACCAATGGTTTATTCCGCAGTGCACCTGGAGCCAAAACAGTAGATCTTATAAATGAACCTCCCCGTTCAGGGGCATTAAACATTTTTGAACATCTAAAGGGAAAAATTCCGGGTTTGCAGATTAGCAAGTTAAGAGGGAAATATGTTATTGAATCTTACAGATCGGTTTCTATTGGTGATATTGTGATAGGCAGAAAAGATCCAGCAACCGGCCAGGAAATAAAAGGTAATGGTTTTGTAGATGGCAAAGTGTTTTTAAATGAAATGGAAGTTGATGCGGATATGATTGCCAATATCTCCATGAGTGAAATTGCACTGGTCAAGTTTTATCCTCCGGGTTCAATTTTTTTACCGGGTGTCGGCATATCCTGTGTGCTGGCTATTTATACAAAACAGGCTGATGATTTGAAACAAGCCGGAGTATCTTATCTCAATAGTTTTTTATACCCAGGCTATTCAGTAACAAAAATTTTTTCATCACCTGATTATTCAAAAGCAGATAAGATAAATCAAGATTTCCGAACTACTTTATTTTGGGAACCCAACCTGATATTGGATGGTTCTACTAACGAATTCAAAATCCGGTTTTACAATTCTGATGTTGCACAAAAATTTAAACTTGTTTTAGAAGGAATAACGGATGATGGCAGGCTGGTACATTTTGAGAAAATAATTGAAAAATGAGCTTTACTAAAACTCGTCGTATTAATTCCTGCTAAAAATTATATCATAGAACTTAATTCAGTGTTTTTGTATCTATCAGAAATGTGGAACAATCGATGGTAATTTTAACGAAACACCTCTCCCCAAATCTCTTTACTTTTGTCTCTGATAATAAAAACAATGTCTCATATTCTCGATCAAATAGATAAAACAAACCTTCCCCGCCATATTGCAATCATTATGGATGGCAATGGCAGATGGGCAAAAGAAAAAGGTGAAGACCGGCTCTTTGGACATTTTCATGGTGTGGAAAGTGTACGCAATATTGTAGAAGGTTGTGCTGAAATAGGTATTGAATATCTCACTTTGTATGCTTTTAGTACCGAAAATTGGGACAGGCCAGAGTATGAAGTAGTAGGGCTGATGGAATTGTTGGTAAGCACCATACGCAAAGAAGTGGACAGCCTGAATAAAAATAATATCCGCCTACATGTAATAGGCGATATGAATATGCTGCCCGATTATGCCCGCAACGAGCTGAATGAAGCTCTTGAAATAACCAAAGAAAATTCAGGACTTAATTTAATAATGGCATTGAGCTATAGTGGTAGGTGGGAGTTGCTAAATGCAGTAAAATCCATAGCACATAAAGTGAAAACAGGAAAACTGAATGTGGAGGAAATAGATCAGGATGTTTTGCAAAAACATCTTACTACAAGCGGCTTTCCCGACCCGGAGTTGATGATAAGAACCAGCGGGGAATACCGCATCAGCAATTTCTTATTGTACCAGTTGGCTTATGCCGAACTCTATTTTACCAATGTTCGCTGGCCCGATTTCAGAAAAGAAAATCTTTATGAAGCCATTCTCGACTATCAAAACAGAGAAAGGAGGTTTGGGAAAACAAGCGAGCAGATGGTTTCGGAGTAATAGGGAACCTGACTGCCGGTAGGCTGGTTGGGCTTTTAGCCCTTAGTTTCCACTTGCTACTCACTATTATCCTTTTCTTTAACAAAGACTTCAACTTTTTCCCGTTATTTTGCCGCCTGAACTAAAATTGAGCCCGACCAAATAAGCTCAAACCAGAACATATTATCATGCAAAAATTTTTACTTAGAATCTGCTTTTTATTTACGGTTATTGTTTCTACTAGTCCACAGATATTTGCCCAGGATACGGCAACTTCTGTAGATGTAACCCTACTCAACTGGCCCACACAGAAAATTGCCCGTGAATATACCATTGCCGATATTTCAGTTACGGGCATACGCTATCTCGATACTTCAATTGTTTTATCTATTTCTGCGTTAAAACCCGGCGATAAATTTGTTCATCCGGGCAACGATCTTTTTGCAAAAACAATTGCTAATCTCTGGAGGCAAAAGCTTTTTTCAGATGTAAAGATTTTAATTACAAAAATTGTAGATGATAAAGTTTCAATAGAAATAAATCTTACAGAACGTCCGCGTCTTGGAAATTTTAAATTTCATGGTGTTAGTAAATCCGAGCTCGACGACTTGTTAGGCAAAGTTCAGTTGGCAAAACAAACCATGATTACAGAGGAAACCAGGCAAAGAATAAAAGAACAATCCATAAAATTTTTTAAAGAAAAAGGATATAATAATACGACGGTAACAATTGTTGAATTACCGGACACTTCTTTTTCAAACTCCAATTCGCTTGATATTTATGTAGAAAAAGGTTCAAAGATCAAAGTTGATAATATTAATATTTTTGGGAATACATCAGTTGACGAACTGAAATTGAAAAAACAATTTAAGGGCACTAAGGAAATGACAAAGTTAACCTTGTATCCTTCAAAAGCAGTAAGCCCCTATGGAAAGAAAAAAATTCCAACTTTTAGTGAGTATATAAAAACGGCGGGTTATCTGTCAATTTCTAAAACAAAAAATTTCCTGGATCCTTATTTCCGGTTTAAATTATTTAGCTCAGCAAAATTTGATGCTAAAAAATTTGATGAGGATAAAGAAAAATTATTGGAATACTACAATTCCATCGGTCATCGGGATGCACAGATTGTTTCCGATACGCAGTATGCCACCAAGAAAGGGAATGTAAATGTGGATATTAAATTAGAGGAAGGACGCAAATATTATTTCGGAAATATTATCTGGAAAGGAAATGCCAAGTACAGCGATTCAATTTTAAATCTTATCCTCAATATCAACAAAGGCGATATTTATAATATTGACATTTTAAATAAGCGATTGGGCAAGCAACTTTCCCAGGATGCAAATGACATCAGTAGTTTATATATGGATGATGGTTATTTATTCTTTCAAACAGATATTGTGGAAACGGCTGTTTACAACGATACAATTGATCATGAAATAAGAATTATAGAAGGTTCGCAAGCCAGAATTAAAAATATTACAATTGCTGGCAATGATCGTACAAAAGATCATGTTATTCGCCGGGAACTGCGTACCAAGCCAGGCGATCTTTTTAGCCGTCAGGATTTAATTCGTTCTCAACGTGAGTTAGGTGCATTAAATTTTTTCAATCAGGAAACAATTAATCCCGGAGTAGTACCAAATGCTGCTGATGGTACCGTGGATATTAATTGGAAGCTGGAAGAAAAATCAAGCGATCAGTTAGAATTATCTGCAGGCTGGGGTGGCAATTTTGGATTGACGGGTACATTAGGTGTATCCTTCAATAATTTTTCCATTAAAAACATTCTTAAAAGATCTGCATGGGATCCATTACCGCAGGGCGATGGTCAAAAACTAAGTATCCGTTATCAATCAAACGGAACTATTTTCAGATCGTATAATTTTTCTTTTACAGAACCCTGGCTTGGAGGTAAAAAAAGAAATTCTTTGACACTTGCTTACAATGCAAGTAAATATTCAAATGGCTTCGATTACCAGACTGGAAGAATTGATAAACAACGGTCCGATACCAATTATTTAAAAACAAACGGGATTACTGTTTCTTTGGGCAAACAGTTAACCTGGCCCGATGACTATTTCAGCCTGGTGTATTCTTTTAGTTATGTACAATACAAACTCAGAAACTATCCAATCTTCCAGGGATTGAAAGACGGAACATCGAATAATATCAGTTTTAAAATAGGATTGCAACGTTCATCTGTATTCGATCCTATTTTTCCCAGAAGCGGATCTACCATGGCAGTAAGCGTACAGTTTACACCACCGTATTCTGTTTTCAATAAAGATTTAGCTACATCAAGTAATCCATATAAAACACCTGAATATCACAAATGGCGTTTTAGTGGCGAGTGGTTTGTACCAATCGGCAGAGCACTCGGGGCAGAAAAAAATCGTCAGTTAGTATTACGCATGGCAGCCAAGTATGGTTTTATGGGACGTTATAACCGAAAGCTTGATTACTCTCCATTCGAACGTTTTCAAGTGGGTGATGCGGGGCTTACAAATAATTTCGGATTGCTTGGATATGATATAATTGCACACCGGGGTTATCCGGTTTATGAATCGTCTGACCCATCCGTGAATCCAGATCAGCAGCAGGCACAAAAACATTTTACCATATTCAATAAATATACGTTAGAGATGCGTTACCCGTTGGTAACAAATCCCAGTAGTACGATTTATGGCTTAACATTTTTTGAAGCAGCAAATGGGTGGTATAATTTCAAAGATTATAATCCATTCCGTTTACGCCGTAGCATCGGTGTAGGTATGCGTTTTTATTTACCGATGTTCGGATTGCTTGGTTTCGACTATGGTGTTGGATTGGATGTGATACCTGGTAGCAATACCAAACGCAACCGATTTACATTTATGTTAGGTTTTGAACCGGAATAGTTTTTTTGTGTACCCAGCAGTTGTATTTCTATTTTATCTTCTGTTGCGTCGCACTCTTTTACGTTCTGTAATTCTATTGAGCAAATGACCAGACAACTTTTATGATAAATATCAGTCTTCATATTTAATAAATATTCCTGCCCTTTAGGGGATGGGGGTTAAACTTATCATCATGAAAAAAATAATTCTTGCTTTTTGTTTTGCAGCAGCATCCTGCCTGGTAGTAAATGCACAGAAATATGCAATCATTGATACCCGGTATATTCTGGATAAAATGCCTGATTATAAAACAGCACAAACACAGTTAGATGAAACAGCGGCTCAATGGCAAAAAGATATTGATGCAATGCAGACCAATTTGGACAAAATGTATGTGGATTTTGATGCCGAAAAAGTAATGCTAAGCGATGAATTAAAGAAAAAAAGAGAAGATCAACTTTTTTTTAAAGAGAAAGAATTGCGGGATCTGCAACGCAAACGTTTTGGTTTTGAAGGCGATCTGTTTAAAAAAAGACAGGAGCTAATCAAACCCATACAGGACAAAGTTTACAATGCTGTACAAAAAATGGCGGTTAACCGGGGTTATGATTTTGTATTAGATAAAAGTGAAGGAATTACCATTATATTTGCCGACCCAAAATTGGACAAGAGTGAAGATGTGCTGAAAGATTTGGGTGTAAAATAATGGATGTTAAAAATAAATAAATCAAGCAACTAAATCCTATCAACAGGAATCTTAATAAGTAAATACAAAAAACAGAAATGAAAAAAATTTTTACAGTAATGATGGTGGCACTCGGACTTGTAGCAGGTACCGTACATGCACAAACAAAAATCGGTTATATCAGTATTGATAATATGGTTGGCTTGATGCCGGAAGCTGAAAAAGCAGATTCTTTGCTTAAGCGGTATCAGCAAGATTCTTTAAATCCACAACTTGCTTTGGATTTACAGAACTATCAATACAAAGACAGTATCATGAAATCACCCGATACATTAAGAATGCCACAGCAGATTAAAGATGAAAACCGGAAATCATTAGCAGAGTCTGCCTACCGGATTAATAACTGGCAGTCAATTACCCAACAACTCAGTCAACAAAAACAGGAAGAACTGGTTGCCCCTATTTATAATAAAGTATATGAGGCTATCAAAGCAGTAGCTAAAGAAAAAGGATACACACATGTCGTGAGTCAGGATGTGTTTCTCGTAGCACCGGAGGGTGATAATTTATTGCCGGCAGTTGCAGCAAAACTAAAAGTAAAATTACCAACACAGGCAGGTGTAAAGCCACCAGTTAAATAATTGAACAAATTTATTTCCCTATAAATTAAAAAATCCCCTGGCCGAACCGTCAGGGGATTTTTATTTGAAAAAATTTAATAGCAACTAAAATCAACAGAGCTTATTTTTGATAAATGCAGCACCAGGGTTCTATTGGCATATTCGATTCGGGTTATGGCGGTCTCACCGTTATGAAAGAGATTGTAAAAAAATTGCCGGAGTACAATTATTTATATCTTGGCGATAATGCAAGAGCTCCTTATGGCCCCCGATCTTTCACTACGGTTTATGAATATACACTACAATGTGTAAAATGGTTTTTCAACCAGGGATGTCCATTAGTTGTATTAGCATGTAATACAGCATCGGCAAAAGCATTGCGTACAATTCAACAAAAAGACCTGCCTGCCTTACAGGCAGGCTTACCACTAATTGAACCGCAGAAAAGAGTATTGGGTGTAATAAGACCAACATCAGAAGTAATTGGAAATTTTTCTAAAACAAAGCATATCGGATTACTTGCAACATCCGGTACCGTTGCTTCTGAGTCATATAAAATTGAAATTGAAAAATTTTTCCCGGACGTAAAATTATTTCAGCAGGCATGTCCTATGTGGGTACCATTAGTAGAAAACAATGAATATAAAAATGACGGTGCAGATTTTTTTATAAAAAAATGTATTGACCAATTGTTAAATCAATCTTCTGCTATTGATACCCTTTTATTAGCCTGTACACATTATCCATTATTGATGGATAAAATAAAAGCAAATATTCCTCCCGGTATTAAAATTATTCAGCAAGGGGAGATTGTAGCAGAAAGTTTAAAAGATTATCTAACCCGTCATTCTGAAATTGAAAAGAAATTAAATAAAAATAGCCAAAGACATTTTTATACTACAGACGCTGCAATTGATTTTGATAAACAGGCTGTCAATTTTTATGGATATTCAATTCTATCGAAACAAGTGCATTTGCACGAGGGGGTTTAATTAACCCGTTTTCTAAAAAGATTTCCAATAGAGGATAAAAAAGCAACTATCCAGATGCCAATATGTATAAAAATTTTAAAAGCACCTGCTGCCCCGCTTGAATAATGTTTATTTACAAAAATGCTCATCGCTCCATAGAATAATTTAATATAATTTAAGCTACCTTTTTTTGTGCTCTCTCCTTTAAAATGTATTATTTCAGTTTGGGCAAAATAATAATTTTTAAACCTCTTGCCTGTTTCGGGGCAAATTGTTTTTTGAATACGGTAACTGAGATCAATATCTTCGCCATACATAAAAAATGCTTCATCAAAACCACCTGTTATTTCAAGCACTTTTCTTTTAATCATCATGAAAGCACCAGCAAGCACTTCTACTTCATGGGTTTGAGTTGAATCCAAATGGCCCAAATAATATCTGGCAAAAATTTTTGAATGAGGAAACAAATCCGCTAGTCCGAATATTTTAAAAATAGAAGTTGATAAAGAAGGAAAAGCCCTTTTAGATTCTTTTAAAAATTTACCTTTTCCATCTACCATTTTTACACCTAATGCACCCGCATCGGGTTGTGTTTTGAAAAACGAAATACATGCTTCAAAACAATTTTCGGGAACAAGGGTATCCGGATTCAGAAATAAAATAAATTCTCCGGAGGATACTTTAAAACCCTGATTGCATGCCCTGCCAAAACCAGCATTTTCTTTATTAGCAATAAATTTTACCAAAGGAAATTTTGGCTGCAGGTAATCAATACTGTCGTCAGACGAAGCATTATCGATAACAATAATTTCTCCTTGCAAATTTTTTAGAGCAGCCTGTACCGAAAAAAGACATTGCTCCAGAAAATGCTTTACGTTGTAGTTTACTATAATAACAGAAATACTCATGTCAATCAAACAAATCTATATTCGCCGCCTCATCATTCAAAATTTAATTTATGAATAGGGTATTAAAATCTGCAATCTGCAATATTAAATCTGAAATAGCGGATTATATTTGCCAATGCTTAAAACCACCCTTGTAAAAGCTGCACATGCTGGTGCTGCTGAAATACTCCGGTTTTTTAATACTGATTTTAAAACGAGCTATAAAGAAGGCGTTAACAATCTTGTAACCGAAGCTGATCATGCATCGGAAAAAGCAATTATTGATGTAATTCAAAAAGAATTCCCCACGCATCAATTACTGGGAGAGGAGAGTGGTAAGTTTATTCAGGATTCAAATTACAAATGGATTATAGATCCGATTGACGGCACTATAAATTTTGCACATGGCATTCCTTTAAATTGTGTTTCGATTGGTATAGAAAAAGACGGAGTGATAATCATGGGTGCTGTTTACAACCCGCATATCAACGAATTCTTTTTTGCTGAAAAAGGATCAGGAGCAACCTTAAATGATAAACCCATAACGGTAAGTAAAGAAACAGAAGTTATTAAATCGTGTTTATGTACCGGTTTTCCATATACCTATTTAAATTTGCCAAACGGTCCAATTGAGATTTTTGAAAAGTTGATTAAAAAAGGTGTTCCGGTAAGAAGAATTGGGTCAGCAGCAATTGATCTTTGCTGGGTAGCCTGTGGCCGCTTCGATGGATTTTATGAGCATAAATTAGAACCATGGGATAGTGCTGCCGGATATTTAATCGTAGAGGAAGCGGGTGGCAAGGTTACGGATCATGTGGGGAATCAATTTTCTATTTATCAACACCGGGTACTTGCAACAAATGGAATAATTCATCAGGAATTATCTGACATTATTACTAATAAAAAAGAATTATGACTGAACAGAGAACAGAGATAGCATCTCTCGGAGAATTCGGATTGATTGAGCATTTAACAAAGAATATTGAACATCAAAATGCATCAACCGTATTGGGCGTTGGCGATGATGCAGCAGTTATTGATCATTTCGGAAAACAAACTGTTGTAACAACCGATTTGCTGATTGAAGGAGTTCATTTCGATTTGACTTACACACCACTCCGGCATCTTGGTTACAAATCGGTAATTGTAAACCTGAGTGATGTGTATGCAATGAATGCAATTCCAACACAGATCACTTTAAGTCTTGGTATCAGCAATCGTTTTAGCGTAGAAGCATTGGATGAGTTTTATGAGGGAGTCTATGCTGCATGTACTAAGTATGATGTTGATTTAATAGGTGGCGATACGACTTCATCTCAAAAAGGATTTATTATTTCTGTTATGGCTATTGGTGAGGTGGCTCCTGATAAATTTGTAAAAAGAAGTACAGCACAAAAGGGAGACCTGCTTTGTGTAAGTGGTTATCTTGGTTCTGCATATGCTGGTTTATTGTTTCTGGAAAGAGAGAAAAAAATTTTTATTGAGAGCCCGGGTGTGCAACCCGATCTGGAAGGCGAAGCTTTTGTAATAGGAAAGTTGCTGAAACCTGAAGCGAGAAAAGATATAATTGAATTTTTTGAAACCAACCAGATTATTCCAACTGCCATGATAGATGTAAGCGATGGGTTAAGTTCAGAAGTATTGCATATCTGCAAACAAAGTAATTTGGGTTGTGTGTTGTACGAAGAAAAAATTCCCGTGCATGAAGAAATGAAAAAAGCTGTTTATAAATTTGAAATGGACCCGACTGCATGTGCATTAAGTGGAGGCGAAGATTATGAATTGCTTTTTACTATTCCACAAAGCGAATACGATAAATTAGTTTTAAATGAGCAGATAAGTGTGATTGGCTACATGACAGAACCTGAATTGGGCTCACATATTTTAACGAAGGGTGGTAACAAACATCCTATTACGGCGCAAGGCTGGAATCATTTAAGTCAACATTGAAAAAGAATCCTTTCCGAATGAAAACAGGTTACTATTTATTGTTTGCAATATTATTTTTTGAAAGCTGTGGTATTTCAAAATTAGCAGTTGCTCCAACAAAAAAATATTCAAAAGAGCAATTAACGCAGGACTATGATATTTTTCAATCGGCATTAGAGCAATCGCATGCTGGCATTTACTGGTACACATCCAAAGACAGTATGGATGCTTTTTTTAAATGGGGAAGAGATCAAATTAAAGATTCTGCAACCGAAACAACTTTCAGAACTATTTTGACATTTGTAGCAGCACAAATTAATTGTGGGCATACGTCTGTGCGGCCTTCAAAAGCCTCTTCACGATTTACCGATACCTTACGATCAAAAGTATTTCCCTTAAGTTTAAAATTATGGAAAAGCCGTACTGCAGGTGAAGATGATACTGCAGTTATCACAACAAATCTTTTCCGCACCGACTCTATATTGAAAAGAGGAACTATTATTAAATCAGTTGATAATCATCCCATGCAACAGTTGATTGATACGATGAGCCGGTATATTTCTTCGGATGGATACAATAAAACTCATAAGCTGCAATCAATCAGTAACACCGGAACTTTCGGCCGGCTTTATTCAATGCTTTATGGATTGAAAGAAAACTATAAAATAGAATATGCTGATTCAACCGGGATTACAAAACAGGTAGTGCTTCCGGTTTATGACCCTGCAAAAGATAGCTTGTTGCGCAGAGCTATAAGGGCATTGGCTCCGTTATCAAAAGAAGAAAGAAAGAGGAGAAGATTAGAAACTACACGAATTCTAAAAGTTGATAGTGCAAATCATACTGCATTTATGGAACTACATTCATTCGGGAAAGATTACAAACTGGGTAAGTTTTTCAAACAGTCATTCAGAAATCTTCGTAAATACAAAATTGACCATTTAATAATTGACGTAAGAAGTAATGGAGGCGGAAGTGTTACCAACTCGACTGCCATTTCCAAATACTTAATTCAAAAACCATTTAAAGTTGCTGACTCATTATATGCAGTAAAAAAAAGAAACAGCTACGGGAAATATATTCAAAACAATTTTTTAAATAAACTGTTTTTAACTTTTTTAACCAGGAAAAATAAAAGGGGAGAATATCATTTTGGATATTTTGAGCGGCATTATTTTAAACCAAAAAAGAAAAATCATTTTGATGGCAAGGTTTACATACTAACCGGAGGTAATTCTTTTTCGGCCACCACACTTTTTGCAGACGCATTAATAAAGCAAGAGGATATAACCGTGGTAGGCGAAGAAACAGGTGGTGGTGCTTATGGTAATACCGCATGGTTGATTCCGGATGTTACACTTCCTGAAACAGGAGTACGATTCAGGCTTCCGTTATTTCGCCTGGTTATTGATAAAAATATTCCAAAAAATGGAAGAGGTGTGATACCCGAAGTAGAAGCGATGCCTACACAAAAAACAATTAAAGCCGGGATAGATTTTAAATTAGAGAAAGCAATGGAGTTAATAAAGGCAGATAAAAAAATGTAAGTAGTAGGTAATTATTTTCAAAGATTCCTGTCAACAACATCCAGTAAAAATATTATTCATTCATAATTGTAAATGAATCACCATCCCGAAGAAAAGGAAGTTTTTCTCTTACAAATTGCAAATGTGTTTTATCTAATGTGATCGTAAAAATGTCCTCATCGTCATTTACATGGTATAAGACCTCACCCAACGGATCAATAACCATACTATCACCGGAATGATAAATATTGTTTCCATCATTACCTACCCGGTTAACACCGATTACATAGCTTTGATTTTCGATTGCTCTTGCACATAATAATGTTTTCCAGGCATGGCTGCGGCGTTCTGGCCAGTTAGCAACATAGATTAATACATCATATTCATCCTCACCCCCAGCCTCCCGAAGCATCGGGACAGGCTCTCTCCTTTCGGAGAAGGGAGATTGCCTGCTCCAGACAGGGAACCGTAAATCATAACATATCATCAAATTTATTTTCCATCCCTTTGCCGATGCTATAAAACGTTTATTGCCGGGAGAAAAATAGTTGTCTTCACCAGCATAAGCAAACAAATGTCTTTTATCATAAAACCCATATTCACCAGTTGGAAGCATCCAGATTAGTCGGTTAAAATAATTTTCATCTTCTTTAATAATCATACTACCGCAAAGAATTATTTTCCGTTCTTTAGCAACCCTTCTCATCCACTCAATTGTTTCGCCGTCCATTTTTTCAGCCAATAAATCAGTTTGCATACTGAATCCGGTAGAAAACATTTCAGGCAGCACAACTATTTCTGTTCTTTCATTAATGCTTCCGATTTTATATTCCAGCATCTGCAGGTTGGCGGCTTTATCTTCCCAACGCAAATCGGTTTGCAGAAGTGTGATGGTTAATTGTTGACTCATTTTTTTTTATTATCTCCGGTAATTGTTTCAAGTGTATTGGCGATAAGCCCATGTTCATAGCCTTTATGTGCTAAGTAATCAATTGTTTTCTTTTTCCGAATCAACCACTGTTCGTTCTTCAAAGTTGCATATTTTTTTTTGGCCAGTAAAACAAGTATTTTTAGATAATCTTCTTCATTAATCTGGTTC
>JANLSA010000369.1:0-1984 GCA_031362085.1 Bacteroidota bacterium
GAAAGACCGCATGATTCGTTGGGAAATGTTCCACCAGTTTTTTTTAATCCGTTTCCCTAGAATTACTAAAAAACAAAAAACTCTAATTTAGAGTGGCCCGGAAATAAGGGGAGCTTACACTGGATGAGTGGCGATAAATATTTTAGATTTCAAATAAATTCTTTCAAATTTATTTTTCGTGTAGCTTTTCTACTGTATCCATTTAATTCCTTACCTAATACTGTCAGGATACCATTCTGGTCAACAGTTAAGGTGTGTTCAATTTTTTCACTCCCCTTAAGACAAGGTTTTAAATTGGTAAGACTAAAATGCAGTATTGTTTCCTTGATATAATCACATTTCTGAATAGTAATTCCCAAAAAAAGGCGGATTGTCGATAGGAGAACATCCAACTATACCAGGAGAAAAAAATGGCAATGGACTTAAAGCAGGAATTACCATCTTATAACCTTCTTGGAATAATATTCCAATTTCGAAAGGACAGACTTTAAATGTACTTATAGCTGTTTTACTGGCTATTAATGTTCTCACCTTCTCTATTTCCTTTATTCTAAGAATCTCATTGTAAATTTTTGCAGCAGCCAAGTCGTTTCCCTTTTTCTCCTCCTGTTTAGCCTGGAAGATATAATCACTTTGTAAATATTCATTTGAATTAATGGTGCTGTCAAATTGTTGGTCGGCTACCACACTAACTATTCTTTTGTGGTTACTAATTACGTTTTCAAATTCTTGAATGTAATCATTAACTGTTTCTTTGTCTTCCAGGACAACTATGTTTTCCCAATTTCTATTTTCCGCATTATATGTCCAATTATAAGAACCTGTAATTACTACCCTATCGTCAACAATGCAAAACTTATGATGTACCATTTTGTCTGTCGATGAGTAATAAAAATTACCTTTTTTATCAATTAATTCCTGAAAGTTAACTCCCTCTCTTGTTATTAATGCGGTCGTTTAAAACAATTAGGGTAACCTGATATTCTGTGTTGTCGAGTTTGCTAAGAATCGCATCAAAAATGTCTTTATTAGTCAACCATGTTACTGCTATCTTCAAACTAACCTTCGATTGATTAATCCTTAAAATAAGCTCCTCTTGGATTGAAGAATCCGCAAATTTATCTGGCTTGGGCCTGCTAAATAATTGCATTATGTCAGTTTTAAAAGTGGTTACTCTTTTTTGTTATGTGTCTTGCAATATGAAGGCAATGTTGAATTATTCCGTAGTTTCAAATTCTGGGTCAGTAACACTGCCAAAAATAATTTGCATTACACCCAATATCACAAGTGCGATAACAATTATTTTAATTGCGTTTTTTTTAGATTGTATTCCTAAATAGGCAAGAATTACAACAATAATTACAAGGATAGTATGTAACATGATAAAAAATAGTTAAAATACTTTTTTTCTTCGCTGTTTGCCTTCCAAGAACTTTTACTTGTCCTTGCTTTTTATCCTTTTAATATCCGCTTCTATTTCTTTAAGGCTCTCTTCTTTTTCCATTACTTTTTGCGCCAGCTTATATTTTTCAAATTCTTCAGTTGATTTTTCCAGGGCTGCTTCGTGGCTTATTTTTCCTGCATGGGTTAATAGTTCCCTGCCATTGAGTTGTAAAATACTGTCGAGCCGGTTTATCCAATCCTGCATATACATGGGTGTTCGCTGCTGGGCCATAGTTTCGGCAAAGGCTAAATATTGCTCCACCAGCAAACCCAATAATTTTATTTCCTCGTCCTTTAAATAATTTTTGGCAATACTTATATCTGTTTTCTTAATGGAGTCAGTATTCTTTTTATCGAACGATTGCATGCCTAATAATGGCAAACTGGCATCCACCCTGCGATAGACCAATTCAGCCGCTGTTTGCTCACTAATAGCCCAAAGCAATTTGTTTTGTACTATTTTTTTAAAAAAGGCAATTGTTTTTTCATCTTTTGCATCATAATCAATACTGGTGGTGTAGATGTCTTTTATTTTTTGATA
>JANLSA010000380.1:0-1873 GCA_031362085.1 Bacteroidota bacterium
GCATCGCGCGCTCGGGTCGGTGGTCGGCTTGCAGGTGCAGGCGCTGCACGCGCTCGGGGCCCAGGCGCGCGCCGAGGCGATCGATCAGGCCGCGGCTGTTGTCGCCATCGCCAGCATCGCCGCGCTGCGGGTCGCGCCACAACGCGGCTTCACGGAATATGAAGCAACAAGACCAACGATAGTTAAAACACCGGATGCCAGTGTTGAAATAAATGTAGTAGCAAGAGATGTGTTACCTGCTATTGAAGAATTTGAATTGCTAACTATTGAAAGGAGCGTTACCAGACCCGAAGACTTAGGTGCCGCCTTAAGTTTTAAAGTAGCAAAGAAAGCAACATTAATTGCTGATTACAATACTTCGCATAGTGCAACATTTATTGAGTTGCCGGCAGCATCTTATACACTTTCTGAGGATTTAAATAATCTGGGTTTTGCGTCTGGAGAATTTATTAAGAAAATTAAGATAAGAATAGATAAGTCTCAATTGAATTTAAGTAAACAGTATGCACTTGGGTTTTCCATAAGCGAAGTAGGATCTGGTGCAAGTATTAGTAGCCTCAAAAATGCACTTTTTTCTATTGGCATTAAAAATCAATACGATGGAAAATATATCTTAAATGGGAAATTCTATCACCCAACCCAGTCCCCAGGCTACGATCCATTCACTGTTGAAGTAGAGTTGCATACAACAGGTCCAAATAGTGTAAAAATGTATTCTGCTGATATTGGTGGCTATTATCATCCAGGATTATTTGCAGGAGTCTTAAATGCATTCGGTAATCAAGAACCGAATTATACAATCGTTGCAGGAACAAATTTAGTAACTGTTCAGAATAGCTTTGTAGGCGCTACTACATTTTATACAATGAATTCTAGTTACACTTCTCGATATGAGCCTGCAACAAAAACCATCTATGCAAAGTTTGGGTATAACTATAGTGCAGGGGGTGTATTTAATCCGGCAACAAACAGAGAATGGACGGATGTACTTATATATGTAGGGCCAAGATAGACAGCTATAAAATTAAAAATGAATTAAAATTCATTTAAACTTTTCTCATGTTAACGTAAATTTTTTTATTATAAAATTCCGCGTTAGCAACGGAGGTGGTTTCTACCACCTCCTCTTTTTTTTGGCAAAATAAGCCGATAATGCAATGGAAGATTGTCTGAAATCTTATCTTATTATGGAGTCAGGCATCGGTCATTTTCAAAAGAAATAATTTTTAGGTTAGATAGCAGATCTTCAATTTGCGGTGAAATACAAAGTAAAACTTAAAACAGTTGCCTGTTTTGATTCAATTAATTTAAAGAATAATATTGAATAAATTGAATGTCTGTGAGTACGATTTAATAATTTATTTCTCGCTATTTTATCAAAAGCTCTTAACGAAGCTCAAAAAGTTTTCTGATGTAACTGTTTCAACTTGCGAAACAAATTTCAATAAACTGAAAGTATTAGTTTTTGGTTTTCAAAACATATTTTTTCTGAGCTCGAATCTCGTACGGGCTACAAAAATCTCCGCTTTATATCCGATTTTTTTTGCACGAAATAAATTTAGCTGCAATTAGATTGTGATTTTCAATTTTAAACAAGTATCCAGCTCTGTTCATTCTTGTATATTTTACTAAATACTTCTATTTAATAAAAATTATTTCCATGGGCAAGGAATTACATATGAGGGTTTATTTCTTCCTCTCACTATCAATGAAAGTTCGTAAGTGTTGGGTTTAGTGCTTGCTCTGTTAAGTTTTGAAGTTGTTGCATCATAGCTTATCCCAAGCTGATAATCTTTGTAAGCAAACCCTACATACGGAATAACTGCATTTTTTGACCAGTACCATAAACCGGCATTCAACATTAAATCCGGAT
>JANLSA010000382.1:0-2055 GCA_031362085.1 Bacteroidota bacterium
ATACGCATCCGAACGTTCGAAAACCATTGGGCAATTGCAGAATAAAATATGGGACGAACCTGAACTTCAAAATGAAGAACTTTATTTTCTCCAGGATCTTGCAGGTGATTTAAATTTTTATGAGCCAATTGAAAAAGACCGTGATGCAGATTTAGGCTATTATGATGATAGCAGGCTATCGAAACTGACAGATGCTGCACTTAAAAAAACAGAGTCCTTTCTCACTACCTGAAAATTATCAGTTTCTCATTGTCGGTTCCCCCCGTTGTGCTTAGTGTTCTATAAAATAAAAAATGTTCAATCGTTATCCGGAGATTGTATCTCCGGATCAGTCCCGCACATGCGGGGCTGTCTTTCTTCTCTAGTTCTTCGCAGTAAGAACCGCCAATAATTTTACTATCTTTATAGAACAAAATGTCAAATCCGGTTACCATATCACCTAACATTCAAAGCGGGGAGCCTGTATTTACAAACACAAGGGTTCCGGTAAAAAATCTTTTTGATTATTTAAAGGCAGGGCATTCTTTAAGCGAATTCATTGAAGACTTTCCTTCCGTTAAAAAAGAACAGGCCATCCAGGTAATAGATCATTTTGAAAACCTCCTTAACTTTCATGCAATAGCCAATGAAAAAGGTGCTGCCTGATGAAAACCTCCCGGTAAAAATCAAATACCGTTTGCAGGATGTTAGTGAAATCTATACTGTAAATGATAAAGGCTGGAATGCACTTGAAAATGGGGATTTAATAACTGCGATGCAGAATGATGGCTTTGATTACCTGCTTACATCTGATAAAAACTTGCAGTACCATCAGAATCTTGCTAAATATTCAATAGGCTTTATTGTTTTGAATGTACCGAATATTAACTACGAAACTATTTTTCCACTTGTTCCTAAAATAAAAGCAGTTCTTACTGACAATATCCAAAAGAAATTGGTAGTAATTGAATAGTATGTCCGTTTCAGATGAGTTTCTGGCCTTCGTGTCCGTAAAAAATAAAATGCCCCGATTACGCATTGCTATCACAATGCCCCCACGCATCGGAACGAATATCATGATGGGGGATGCCCCACTATCGTAATTCAAAAACAAAGGTTGCTTTGATTTCGTTGAAAAGAAAAATAATTATTCTACTCATTCAAAATCTGTAAACGATATAATTATTTTTCAAAATTGTATAACCATTCTGCAGCCAAAAAAAATCATTTTTACAACTGGCATTTGATACAGGTTTTTTTTCAGGGATTTTAAAAATATTTCTATTTAACAGAAATCTTTATTAACAGCAAGTGCTTTATTTCTGATGTACCCTGTCAAGCGGAAGGAATTACTCAGAGTTTAGGATACAGACTGAGAAAACAATTATTTTTTTACAGTAAACTTTTTTTATGCGGAACAAAAAACAAATATTGGTCATTCTTTCAATGATCGCCTTTATTGCAATTTCCCAATGCACTAAAATGAAAAAAACTGAGAACAATATCCAGGAAGCTTCACTTAACCAGCAAAACAACCTGAACGAAGGAAGGCAAAATGTGATTGAACAGGGAAAACAAATATTTCGTTTTGATACTTTTGGTGATGATGACTTTTGGAGTGGACTTTTGCATATAGATAAAGCAATTGCAGGGTCAGCTAATGGTGGTTTTGGAGCAGGTGTTAGTCCAAACACTGCTTTGGCGGTAGGGTTAAAAGTTGATGCTGAGGCTTTGCCACCTGATGTAGTGGCAGGGATCATCTCGGGTGCAATAAGCCTGACTGATCCGGCAAGCACACTGGCACTTCTAAAACTAAATGCGGTTGTGGGAGTCAAAGGTAATTTTGGTCAAAGTGGAAATTTAATTTCTATCGGCATTACATGCGCCTCCTGTCATTCTACTGTTGATAATTCTTTTGCACAAGGCATTGGAAAAAGACTTGATGGCTGGCCAAACAGGGACCTGAATGTAGGTGCTATTGTTTCATTAACAGATAATGCACAGCCAATCGCAGATATGTTACATGTTAGCGAACCAACATTAAGGCAAGTATTGAGTATGTGGGGGCCTGGCAAG
>JANLSA010000401.1:0-2169 GCA_031362085.1 Bacteroidota bacterium
AATATTTTTAGGAGTTATTCTCATTTCCACAACTTTAGGTCAAGATTATATTAAGGATAAGGAAAATCAAAATCTTCAAGATAAACGTGATAATTACCAGCGCAAAATATACGACTCTTCACTTGCCCATATGAAATTGAAATTTGATACCAGCAATCAGAAACTAATTTCTGTTGTATCAATTGTGTTGGGGAATTATGGTTATAAATTAGATTCTCAAAATCTTGTTTTACAAAAATTAGAAACCACAGTCGTTGGAAAAGAAATGGCGGCACCAGTTTTAAGCATAACACCTCCATATTTCATACGATACTTTGATAATGATACCACAAGTCCAATTGTCAATCTTAAAGTTACAAGCAGGGATGCTGCTTCATCGTATTTTGACGTATCAGTAAATCTAATTTATGGAGATGGGTATTTGCCGAATCATGCCTCAATTGAATATCGATCTTTTGGACAAAGAGGCTTAATGGAGTATACAAAAAGATTAAGTAAAACTGAAAGTTATTTTGTGAGTTATTATTTAATGCACCGACAACGTTTACAAATTTGTTACTTCTGGATAAAGGGAGAATACAGAAGAATGGATGGTAGTGGCATTTTTAAAATTGATGATATTTATTACTATGATATTAAAGAAAAAAAAGGTGGTATAATAGATGATGAAATTAGAAAAGAAATTACGAAGGCAGTAAACTTGTAAATTTTTTAAATGACTTCCAGTTTGCCTTTGTTGGTAGTTCACCAAAAGTAGCACTCCAACATTGGTGTGAGGCGTTAGCAAAGTGCATAGCCCACCAACGACAACTAAAGCCATAACAGTTTTTCTGTTCCTACAGTCTTCCTCTAATAATCTTCTCCAAAGAAGTCTTATGAATTAACAAAATGAAAGCGTCTGTAATTTCAAATCAAGAAAGGGTGTTGAATTGTCTGGCCAAATGGTTTAACTTTATCCTAATTTAAATTCTATGACAGCAATTGTAATTGATAAAAAGAAATATGTGCTTGTGCCAGAAAAAGAATACCAGGCACTACAGTTAAAAGCAGCATTAAAAACAAAACCGGAAAAATTGCTAAACCTTGAGCAAGGCCGGGCATACAGTAAAAAACTCATCCGTAAATGGGCATCAGAAAAATAAGAGTAAAAGAAAGTGCCGCTGAAAATATAGCAGCCATTTCCTGGTTTATTGAATCAAAAGGAATGCTGGCAACTGCTGAAAAATTTGCTGATGATGTTTATGACTATTTCTTAAAGCTTGCCGATATCAAAAAATCGTATGCAATTTGCAGAGAACCAGCAAGAGCGGCGTTAGGCTATAAATGTATTCCGTATAAAAAGAAGTATACGATTGTATTAATTGAATCTGAATTAGAAATTATTATCTGCGAATTTATTTCTTCAAAATTGATTTATTGGTAAGAGAACACGTTATGCTCAGTGTTCTGCATCAGTAATAAAAATTGAGGAGCCGTAAAAAAGAAAGCCACTCCAAAAAGGAAGTGGCTTATTGATGATGAAAAAATATTTTAATTCCCCAATACTACAAACAATGCATAAATGATTGAAGCCAGCAAAGGCAACCAGGCTACCCAAACAAAAGCAACAAATGCAAGTAGCCAGAGTACTAAAGTAATCCAGAATTTAATATTGATTTCTCCCTGGTGCAAATAAACAGCAAGCGGTGGTAAAAGAATAGCAAGGATTACTAACAAAATTGTGTTTGTATCAGTTTCTTTTCCTTCTTTCTTAGCTTTTATCTGAGCAAATAATTCTTTCTTCAATTCTTTCAGCTTTGCTTTCTTCTCTTTTCTGGATAATGATTTGAATTCTGCAATAGCAGCCTTAACTGCCTCTGGGTTCGGTTCAGAAGAAGTGGTAACTGGTACTATAACCGCAGCAGACGAATAATTAAAACTGGGTGCGATTAACAAAGTGGCTAACAGAAAAAGGAAAATTTTTCTCATAGTTGATTTTTTGATATCCGGATTTTCCGGAACTGGTTTTGAATTGAATTTCGAAAACTAAAAATATTCAATCATTTGGTGTAAACAAAAAAATAGTCCCGCAAATGCGGGACTACTCGTAAAAAAATATCAACAGATGTGAATAGGTTAAATTATATCAAGTGCTTTTACAAAGGATGTGGTTACAAAAGGAAGCAGAAG
>JANLSA010000418.1:0-4230 GCA_031362085.1 Bacteroidota bacterium
CACGCTTTTGAATATTCAGATTACTTAGATGTTCCTTAATTCTGTCTGTGAACTGCAGGTATGGACTAATCAAAATCAGTCGGTCTTTCGTTCCCTTAATGAGTTCTTCTAAGTGATAAGAAACTCCTGTTGTGTTTAAAAATTTAGCCATTATTGTATATGGTTTTTAATTTGTCAAAGTTAAATTTTATGTCTATCAGTTAATTACTGCGTAGTAAAAAAATGTTCGTCCAATGCTTAAATGTTTAAAGTTAGCAGTGTCCCCAAGTATTGCAGCTAACTCTCAAATTTACACCACTCCCAGTAAAATTTACTATTGATTCTCAAAAAGGTTTTATACCAGATATATTAAAATTTATAACCCCGCCTTCTCACTTATCTCCAACATTCTTCTTATTGGTTTTAATGCTTGTAGTCTTAAGTCTTCTTCCATTAAAATTTCGGGAGTTTCATACTGTATACACAGGTAAATTTTTTCAAGTGTATTCAGTTTCATATGCGGGCAATCATTGCAGGCGCAGTTATTATTGGGTGGTGCAGGTATAAATGTTTTTTGAGGGCTTGCTTTCATCATCTGGTGTAGTATGCCGGTTTCTGTAGCTACAATATATTCCTGCGCATCATCTTTCTGAGAGTATTTTAATAAACCGGTTGTGCTGCCAATATAATCTGCGATTCGTAAAACAGGTTCTTCACATTCAGGATGTGCAATCAGTTTTGCTTTTGGATGACGTTGTTTTAGTTTGGTAATTTTTTCCAAACTAAAAATTTCATGCACCATACAGGCGCCATTCCAAAGTAGCATATTTCTTCCGGTTACTTTATTAATGTAGGCTCCTAAATTTTTATCTGGTGCAAAAATAATAGGTTGGTCTTTTGGAAAACTTTCTACAATTGCTTTTGCATTACTACTCGTACATATCACATCACTCAACGCTTTTATACCTGCGCTGCAGTTGATATAACTTACAACTTTATGGTCAGGATATTTTTCTTTAAATTTTTTAAACAGAGGTGGCGGGCAACCTTCGCTAAGTGAGCAACCGGCTTTTAAATCCGGTATCACAACTTTTTTTGATGGGTTTAAAATTTTTGCTGTCTCCGCCCTGAAGTGTACACCAGCAAAAACAATCAGATCTGCGTTTGTTTTTTCTGCCTGTTGTGCTAACCCTAAACTATCGCCGATATAATCCGCCACATCCTGAATATCCGGTTCCTGATAGTAGTGCGCCAGCACAATTGCATTTTTTTCTTTTTTTAAACGTTCTATTTCGCCAAACAAATCCAGGGTTGGGTCTATCTCCAGATCGAGAAAACCATTTTTTAAAACATTCTTTTCCGCTATCTCCCTCTCCGTAAGAGTTTCTCCGGTTAATGCGGGAAGAGAGTTGGGGTGAGATATTTGTTTTTCCATTTGTTTGTTTTTCTGTGCGAAGAATTTCAGACAGCAATATTCCAACATCAAAACAAATTTTTCAAAATTGTTTTTTCCTTAATTCTAATAATGAATAATATATATTTATAAAAAAAAGTATATTATTATTACAGCTGTGGATTAGTGGATAACTCAGTAAAATTAATTTATAATTTCAGTAACACACATCTATCCACATTCTTCTTCTATTAATACACACCATGAAACAAGGTGCCACTCTATGAATTACTCATTTATACACAGCCTTGTGAAATAACAGGATAATTACGGTTACTAACTCAATGCTTAAAAATTATGTGCATTAAGAAAGAACAAATTGTAATAAAACAGCTTCATTCAGTTCATTTATAAAAAAACAGAAACATATAATCAAAGAATCCCTTTTCATATTCACGTTTCACTCCGGCTTATCCACAGAAATCGGGGCTCACTAACACCGGGATGTGGGGAAAAAAACGATGAATTGACGGTTGTACTAACCAAAACCTTCTTTTGTTTTACCGGGGTAGCCCTTATTTATAATATTTCTGTTCAAGAATTTAATAGGCCCAACAAATAATAAATGAAACAGAATGGGCCAACCCCCAAAACAAGGCATTATTTAATAGGTGTTCCTAATTCCAAAATCCCCGCAACTAATTCCCTAATTACTCACCCGTTTTCCCCAAAAGCCCTATTTTTGCCACCCCTCCGACATACCCTATTTATAAACGTGGTACAGGAGAATTTTTTTTAAAACTATATATAATTATATGTCTATTATTCAGACTATTCGCGACAAGTATGCAAGATGGGCGGTTATTGGTATTGCTCTCGCTATTATCGGATTTTTATTGATGGATGCTTCGGTTGGTCGCAGCCGTATGTTTTCCGGAAACGGTAGTAATACAATTGGCTCTGTTAATGGAAAAAAAATAAAAGCAGATGTTATTAGTTCTAAACTTGCCGGAGCAGAAAAAAGCATAGAACAACAACAACAGGGTATATCCAGCGATGCAAAAAGAGGGCAGGCTCTTGATGGGTTATGGAACCAGGAAGTATCCAGAATAATTTTAGACGAAGAGCTAAATAAGCTCGGTATTATTATTACAGAAAACGAAAGGGGAGATATGATCTCTGGAACCAACCCTTCCCAGGTAGCACAGCAATATCTTGGTCAGCAGGGCCAGCCTTACAATCCTGCACAAGCATTGCAAACCGTAAACCAGATTAAAAGAGGAAAAGACCCCGTACAGAAAAATCAATTAGTGGAGTTGCTTAATTATATGGACCGTTCACGCCTGGAAGAAAAATATAATTCACTGTTTTCAAATTCTAACAATGTGCCAAAATGGTTTATTGAAAGCCAGAATGCAGATAACAGCCGCATGGCAAAAATTAGTTTTGTAAAAATAAATTATACTGACTCTTTATTTGGAGCAGACAGCGCAATTAAAATTTCGGATGATGAAATAATGGCCGTTGTAAATAAAAATAAAAAACATTACAAACAAACCGAAAGCCGCAGCATCAGTTATGTTACTTTTTCAGCAGCACCTAGTTCAGCCGATTCTGCAGAAGTAAAAAACAATATGCTTTCGCTTTCAAAAGATTTTTTAGAAGCAAAAGATGCACAACAATTTTTATCCAGAGAAGGATCTGATTTTGCATACGACGGAAGATTTACATTGGCAAAAGATATGAAGCAGGGAATGAAGGATTCAATTTTAAAAATACCGGTTGGATCAATATACGGACCCTATCTTGATGCGACCCATTATGTAACCGCAAAGATGATAGACACAAAACAGGTTGCAGACTCTGTAAATGTGCGTCACATATTAATAGCAACAGCACAACAGGATCCACAAACAGGTCAATTTACCCAGACGATGGACACCGCGGTAGCACACAAACAAATTGACAGTATAGCTAATGCAATAAAGAGTGGAGCTAATTTCGATACACTTTGCTCAAAATTTTCTACTGACGGAAATAAAGACCAGGGGGGAATTTATAAAGGAGTAGCATGGGGCAGAATGGTTCCGTCGTTTAACGATTATATTTTTATGAACGCCGCAGGATCAAAAGGAGTTGTTTATACTGATTTTGGTTTTCATTATATAGAAATATTGCAAAGTTTTGGTGCAGGTGCTAACCGGGCAGTAAAAGTAGCTTACCTCGCAAAAGCAATTGAAACAAGTAATGCTACAGAAACAGACGCATCGAACAGGGCAAATACATTTGCCGGTAAAAGCCCAGACTTAAAATCGTTTGAAGAAAATTATGAAAAAGAACTGAAGCCCTTGAATATTATAAAAGGCATTGCTCCAAACATACCACCAACCGGTTATGTAATTGGCTCAATCGGTGAATCAAGAAGCCTGGTGAAAAAAATATATGAAGCAAAAAAAGGCAAAGTAATACAACCGGAAAAAGTGGGTGAAAATTATGTAGTAGCCGTAGTAACCGAAATATTAGAAGAAGGAACACAAAGTGCAACAGCAGCAAGACCCTCTTTAGAAGCTTCGCTACGCAATAAAAAGAAAGTAGAAATTTTAAAAAAGAAACTTGGAAGCATAACAACGCCAGAGGCGGCAGCAACCGTACTCAATAAAGTGTTAGAAAGTGCAGATAGCATTAGCCAAAACAACAGCGCAAAAATTTCTTACGATCAAAAAGTATTAGGCGCATGCTTTAATCCGGCGAACAAAGGAAAAACAGTTCCGGAATTAATAGCCGGCACAAGCGGAATATATATTTTGTATGTTCAAAGCACAGGCACTGTACCTGTGGCAGACGCCAACGTGGCCGAA
>JANLSA010000419.1:0-3456 GCA_031362085.1 Bacteroidota bacterium
GATTCCACCAAAAGATTGGGGAACGCTTACCATAAAAAACAAAACAGCCTTTCTTCATATACTCAGTAAACCTGAAAACCCGGCTTTCCTGTTTATCCCAGAACTGAAAGAAAAAATTTCTAAAGCATCATTATTCAATAATCAGCGTGAAGTAAAATTCAAACAGCAACCGGAAGGAACCTTTATTTATCTGGATGGTATTCTATTGGATGAGATTGATACAATTATTCAACTTGAATTAAAATAAAATCAACAATGAAATTAATTCGCTTTGGTGAACCCGGCAATGAAAAACCCGGCGTTATTATAAATGATAACTGGTTTGATGTTTCAGAATACATTAATGACTATGATGAAGAATTTTTTGAAAATGATGGATTGACACTGCTGAATAAAATTCTTGGAAAAGCAGATTTAAAACCCCTTTCAAAAGAAATTCGTCTTGGTTCGCCTGTTGCAAGGCCTTCAAAAATTATTTGCATCGGTTTAAACTACAGCGACCATGCAAAAGAAAGTGATATGCAGTTGCCTGTTGAGCCTGTTGTTTTTTTTAAAGCCAGTTCAGCAATGGTGGGCCCCAACGATAATCTGATTATTCCAAAAAACAGTAAGAAGACTGATTGGGAAGTAGAGCTTGCTGTCGTGATTGGCAAAAAAACTTCGTATGTTGATGAAGCCGATGCATTGAATTATGTAGCAGGCTATGTTTTACATAACGATTATAGCGAACGGGCATTTCAATTAGAAAGAAGTGGACAATGGGTAAAAGGTAAAAGTTGCGATTCGTTTGCACCATTGGGTCCCTGGTTAGCAACGCAGGATGAAATACCCGATGTAAATAATATGCGTCTCTGGCTTACGGTGAATGGAAAAATTATGCAGGATGGCAATACAAAAAATCTTGTATTTAATATCCCACATATCGTTTCTTATATCAGTCAGTTTATGACATTGCTACCCGGCGATATTATTTCAACCGGTACTCCGGCGGGTGTAGGCCTTGGACAAAAACCAGAACCTATTTATATAAAAGAAGGTGATGTGATTGAATTGGGAATTGATGGTTTGGGTAGTAGTAAGCAGAAAGCAATTTTATGGAATTCGTAACCTGCCTGCCGGTAGGCAAGTTGGGAATTAGGAATTAGGAAAGAAACTTTATGAAACAAACAAACAGATATTGTTTAGCACTGGATTTAAAAGATGATCCTGCATTGATTGCGGAATATGAGACCTATCATAAAAACGTATGGTTGGAAATTATTAAAAGCATTAAAGATTCAGGAATTCGTGTATTGGATATTTACCGTACCGGCAACCGGATGTTTATGATTATAGAAGCCAGTGATGATTTTAGTTTTGAAAAGAAATCTGCAATGGATAAAGAAAATCCAAGAGTTCAGGAATGGGAAGAACTGATGTGGAAATTTCAACAAGCTATACCATGGGCAAAGCCAGGAGAGAAATGGATATTAATGGATAAAATATTTGAACTGCCAGATTAAAATAGTTTTTTACCGCAAAGACACAAAGTTTAACGCAAAGACGGAAAGAGAGATTGATTGTTGTAAACTCTTTGCGAACTTTGCAAGTCTTAGCGCCCCTGCCTGCCGGCAGGCAGGTTTACGGTTAAATGTTTATATACTGAATTATTATGACTATCGACTCTCACGTACATTTCTGGAAATATGACAAGCAAAGAGATTCATGGATTTCCGATAACATGAAAATTTTAAAGCAGGATTATTTACCAGAACAACTTTCGCTATCCTTAAAAAGAAATGATGTGGATGGATGTATAGCCGTACAGGCAAGTCAGAGTGAATATGAAACACATTTTTTGGTTGAACTTTCAAAAACTCATCCGGAAATAAAAGGCGTAGTTGGCTGGGTTGATTTCCAAAATTCGAACATAGAAGAACGGTTAGAATATTTTTCCCAATACCCGATCATCAAAGGATGGCGGCATGTGGTGCAAAGTGAACCGGATGATTTTTTAAATAATGAAAATTTTTTAAGGGGCATAAAAGTAATCTCAAAATATAATTACACTTACGATATCCTTATTTATCATCATCAATTAAAAGCTGCATTCGAATTTGTTTCTAAATTTCCCGGGCAGAAGTTTGTGATTGATCATTGTGCAAAACCGGATATTAAAAATAAGCAATTGCACGAATGGGCTAAGTTGATGAAAGAAATTTCAAAACAGCCGAATGTGTATTGCAAACTATCTGGCTTATTTACTGAAACAACTTCGAAAGAATGGAGTGCTGCTGATTTCTATCCTTACCTTGATGTGGTATTTGAAAATTTTGGAACAGAACGTCTGCTATTTGGTAGCGACTGGCCCGTAATGCTACTCTCCGGTATTTATGTACAATGGAAAAGCTTGTTAGAAAAATATATGGAAAACTTTACAGAGGATGACAGGCAAAAAGTTTTTGGTGACAATGCTGTTGAATTTTATAAACTATAAATAATAACCACAAAGCACACAAAGTTTTTTCACAAAGGGCACAAAGAGAAACTAAACTAAAAACGACCTCTTTGTGAACTTCGTGCATACTTCGTGTTCTTTGTGGTAGAAAAATAAAATCATGAATTTAAATCTTACAAACAAAATCATCCTGGTAACAGGTGGTGCAAAAGGAATCGGGGCAGGTATTGTAAAAGTATTAGCAGCCGAAGGTGCCATACCTGTTATCATCGGAAGAAATGCGGATGATAATGAAACACTGCTAAAAGAAATCGGTGGAAACGGATTTGCAGTAGCAGCAGAACTTACGCAACCTGATGAATGTAAAAAAGCAGTAGATGCTGCAATAAAAAAATATGGAAGGATAGATGCTTTAGTTAATAATGCCGGCGTAAATGATGGTGTAGGATTGGAATCGGGTGACTATGATAAATTCATTGCATCGTTACACAAAAATCTTGTTCATTATTATTTAATTGTTCATCATGCATTACCTGAATTGATAAAGTCTAAGGGAAATATTGTAAACATCAGTAGCAAAGTAGCAGATACCGGACAAGGAAATACATCGGCATATGCTGCAAGCAATGGAGGACGGAATGCTCTTACACGGGAATGGGCTGTAGAATTATTAAAATACGGAATCAGGGTGAATGCAGTGATTGTTGCTGAATGCTACACGCCGCTCTATGAAAAATGGATAACAACATTACCGAACCCGGAAGAAAAATTAAAATCCATCACTGATAAAATTCCATTAGGTAAAAGAATGACTACTGCAGAAGAGATTGCAAATATGGTTGCATTCTTATTATCGGATAAATCTTCACACACAACAGGCCAGTTAATTTATGTGGATGGAGGTTATACTCATCTTGATAGAGCTCAGCCCCTCTAAATCTCCCCGAAGGGGAGACTTCGCTATGCACAGCCCTTGCTTATATAATTAGTCTGACTCTGATTTAAAATGTTGAGTAATG
>JANLSA010000427.1:0-7583 GCA_031362085.1 Bacteroidota bacterium
TGCAGTTAACTATTTTGAAAACCTGTTAAAAAAATATGGTAAAGGACGTGAACGTAAAACAGAAATAAAATCAATTGAAGTAATAGAAGCCCGGCATGTGGCTATTGCCAATGCTAAAATATATATGAATCGTGAAGATGGGTTTATTGGTACGGGTTTAAAGAAAGATGAATTTGTTTGTGATTGTTCTGATATGGATGATCTCGTTGTTTTCACCAAGCGGGGAACAATGAAAGTGGTAAAGGTTTCAGAAAAATCCTATATCGGGAAAGATATTATACATGCAGCCGTTTTTAAAAAGAATGATGAACGTACTACCTATAATATGATTTATGCAGATGGAAAGGGAGGTAAAAGTTTTGCAAAGCGTTTCAATGTTACAGGAGTTACCAGAGATAAGGACTATGATTTAACGAAAGGCGATGAAAAAAGTAAGGTTCATTATTTAACCATTAACCCAAATGGCGAAGCGGAGTTGGTAAAAATTGTTCTAAGCCCAACTTGTGCTGCACATAAAAAAGAAATTGAATTTAATTTTGCCGAATTAGAAATTAAAGGAAGAAGCAGCATGGGAAATACAGTTACAAAATATCCCATCAAATCTGTTCGGATGAAAGAAGCGGGTGTATCAACCATTGCTGGCAAAAAATTGTGGTATGATAATCAGTTTGGAAGATTGAATACGGAAGAGAAAGGAAATTTTATTGGTACGTATGAACAGGATGATGCAATTCTGGTTGTGTTGAAGGATGGAAATTATATGATTACCGACCAGGAGCTTACTCAAAAATTGGATGCGGATAAAGTATTGATGATTGAAAAATTTAACCCCGAAAAAATTGTAACTGCGGTTTATGCCGACCTGGATAAAAAACAATACATGGTTAAACGGTTTAAAATTGAGACAACAACACTTCGGAATAAATTTATGTTTATAAAAGAAGGTGAAGGAAATTATGTAGAAGCAGTTTGCACAGACCCGGAACCTGTTTTGAGTGTGCAACAGGGAAGGGGGGCACAGGTAAGAAAAGGAAAATTGAAGATTACAAAAATTGCAGAACTAAGCGGATGGAAAACGGTGGGTACCCGATTATTGGATTATAGTAAAAGTGTGGAAATGGAATGGGTGAAAGAAGGGAAATCAAATCAGCCGGAACTATTTTAATACTAGTTTTGGTTTTCTTTTAATCCGGAGAATTGCATTTTTATCTAATGAACTCGCCATTCTGACATTATATTTATTTTTTCCATCATCAATAATCATCAACGCTGTATTTGGTGGTATGCTACCAAGGTTTTCCGCAAACATGGTTACTTCATTTGATTGCAGCAAGGTGTCTAGCACAATTTCAAAATGAATAGAACGGGTGCTGAGCTTTTGATGAAAGGCAATTAATTTCTTGTTATAAAAAATAGAAATGGAATCTCCATCCACTTCACCATTGTCATAAAAATCCATTTTTAGCGTATCTGATTCAACCAGCACGTCATCGATTACTACATAGTCTCTTTCATTCACTTCTTTTTCTATTACATAATTAATCACTTTGCGGGTAATAATATTCTGCGCCGGCAATGTATCCGCTAAGGTTGGTTTCCACATTTGATTTGTTTCCTTATAATTTTTTATCGCAAGCATCACGGAATCTTTTTTACTGATATCGGCATTCAGATTCAAATTAAAATTGATTTCTGCACAGATATATTTTGTTGCCGGTAAACTAATAAATGAACCGATAAGATTCGAGCCCGTTTGAGTTACACGCAGCGAACCAATCATATTCATTATGCAATCCACTTCCATATTTGTAACGGATCCGAAATACGTAACGGGTATTTCATACAAATGCAGTCGTCTTGTTTTTGTATCATAATTCCCTTTTACCTGCAGGCTACGGTATGTATTTTTAAAAAAATAATTCAATACACCGCTTACATAACCTTTTTCAGGATTCAATACCAGTTCAACAAGATAATTGTTTGCAGAGTTATTTGTTTTAACGTTGGCATTACCATACCAGTAGCCAAATACAGACTGAGCTGTTGAATGGAGTGATAAAAAAAGAAAGATTATTACAAGAAATTTATTCATTAGATGAGAAGATGCTACTATAACGCAAGCATCATACCTAAATTACTTCAGCAGTCGTTTTATTTCCCGGTCTGTTTCTTTTTTCTTAATTGATTCACGTTTGTCGTGTAGTTTCTTTCCTTTACCCAACCCGAGTTCTACTTTAACTAAGTTTTTTTCATTGAAGAAAATACGAAGCGGGATAAGTGTATATCCTTTTTCTTTCAGTTTGGTTTGAATTTTAGTTATTTCTCTTTTATGCAATAGTAGTTTTCTATCCCGCAATGGATCATGATTATTTACGGTTCCATGTGAGTATTCAGCAATATGTAAACTCTTTAACCAAATTTCCCCTTTATGAATGATGCAATGGCTGTCGTTAAAACTACTACGGCCTCCTCTCAAACTTTTTACTTCAGTGCCAAGCAATACCATACCTGCTTCATATTTTGCATCTATAAAGTATTCGAAATAAGCGGAGCGGTTTTTAATTTCCATTACTGATAAAAAAATAAGAGGCAAATTTACCTCTTAATAAAAAAATATGTTTCATTATTTCATTAGCCACTCTTTTCAAAAAAAATAAAATTCATTATTTCTTCAGACTTTAAAGTCCCCCTTCGGGGGATTTAGGGGGCTTTTAATTCTTAAACAACTTTACTAAAACACTAATCTTGTCTTTCAATTCTTTTCTGGCAACAATAAAATCCAGGAAGCCATGATCCAATAAAAATTCACTGCGTTGAAAACCTTCGGGTAAATCTCGTTTAATCGTTTCTTTAATTACACGGGGGCCGGCAAAACCAATCAAAGCACCTGGTTCAGCAATATTTAAATCGCCAAGCATACCGAATGATGCTGAGATACCACCAAATGTTGGATCGGTTAATAAGGAAATAAAAGGAAGTTTTGCATCACTTAGCTGCGAAAGTTTACCAGAAGTCTTTGCAAGCTGCATAAGTGAAAAAGCCGATTCCATCATTCTTGCTCCGCCACTTTTGCTTATTACCATATACGGCATATTATGTTGCAGACAATAATCTATAGCCCTTGAAAATTTTTCACCCATCACACTTCCAAGGCTGCCACCAATAAATTCAAAATCCATACAGGCAATCACCATATCTGTGCCACCCACTTTACCTGTTGCCACCCGCATCGAATCTTTTAAATCTGTATTCTTCCAGATATCTTCAAGCCTTTTTTTATATGGTTTTAAATCAGTGAACTCCAAAAAATCCTTGCTTCGTATAGTTGAAAACAGTTCTGTATATTGTTTATCATCAAAAAGTAAATCATAATATTCGCCGCTACCAATGCGGTGATGATGATTACATTTTGTACATACAAATAAATGTTCACGCAAATCACTTACAGTGCAAATAAAATTACATTCGGGGCATTTCGTCCACAAACCTTCCGGTGCTTCTTTTTTCTCCGATGTTTTTGTGCTAATCCCTTTTTTTATGCGTTTAAACCAACTACTTTTCGTTTCTTCGGTTTTTCCTTCTTCTCCAGTCAGATTTACATCAAAATCTTCTACTTGTTTTGCCATAACTTTTAGTTAGGCTACAAATATAAGGATTGTTAAATTCAATGGGTTTGGGTATCAGTTATTCGGTGCGCCACTATCAATCCAGCATATAATCGAATTTTTTTGAGAAGTGGCTAATGAACTGTTTTTGGGCATTGTTCCATTGGATACAGCCGATCGAATTGAAGTTCTTGCAGCGAAAATCTGAGTAAAATTGGTTAAAGGGCCAGGACCATTACCGCTACCAGCTGCATGACAACCTGCGATTGCACAAGAAGAAGAAATGATTGGTGATATGTCAGCAGCAAATGCTTTATTGGCTATCGTATTACAATCAACTGTAGTTGCACCACCGCCACCTCCTCCGCCTCCTGTAGTTCCACTTTTACTACAGGAAATAAGAATTATTGAAACGAATATTAATACTAAAAATGTTCTTTTCATGAATGAAGTTTTATTTTAAACGAAATAACGATTCATAAAGTTGCCCCAGATGACCGTAACCTATGTAAAATTATTTTAAATAAAAAAAAGACATAACAATTCAATGCTATGTCTTACTAAAACTTATATGCTTTGCCGGATTAATTCCAGTTGCGGTAATCAGATGCTGAACGGAAATTTTTTCTCAAATTCCACATTTCTGCTACGCTGAAAAGTTTAGCCTTGCCTTCTTCAATTTCCTGATTCAAATCCACTGCAAGGGTTTCATGGGTTTTGTTTTCATTTTCAGGATCGATCTCTGTGTCTTGTCTTGTTTTCATTTTTCTGTCGTTTAAAAGTTAATCAATACAATATCCTTCCTCTATATGGGGATCAAGCTGTAATCGTCGTTTCGTTCAGTGTAAATTATCAGTGAAGATATCTTCTGGTACGTCGCATTTGCAGTTGTTTGCGATTGATGGTGCAAATATACTACATCATGCCTGCGCAACAAAATTTTATAAAGAAAAATATAAACAAGTATTAGTTTGTAACTATATTTTAATTCAATACTAAGGAGTTAGAATTTTTATTCCTCCCAAACTATTTTTTCTTTTTTTAAAAACCACATTGGGTAATTGGGCAAATGAATTTTTTCTATTTCATTTCGCTTTACTTTTAAAGTAGGCGTTAAAAATTTATTTACTACCGTCCAGTTTTCTTTCATCACAACTATTTTTTCTAATTTTTCAAATACTTCAAGTTCTTTATTAATGCCGGTACATAAATTTTCCAATTCTGCCGCCAAAAGTGTTTTATCTTTTTTTATTCCCGATTCTGATAACGTTATTAATCCGATCGGTTGTGGAATACCTGTACCCACAACGCAGGCTGATTCAATATCAGGATTTGATAATATTTTGACTTCAATAGGCGCCGGCGAAATATATTTTCCTTTATCCGTTTTAAACTGATCTTTTACTCTTCCGGTAATAAATAAAAAGCCGTCCTTGTTATATTCGGCTATATCACCTGTTTTTAAATACCCTTCTTCATCAAATGCCTGTGCAGTCATTTCTGGTTCTTTATAATATCCTTTCATGTTACCGGCACTTTTTACCCGCAGTTCACCATCTTCGGCAAATTTTGTTTTCAAACCCGGAGCTGGTTTGCCCACACTACCTAAACAAAAGTCATCAGGTTTTTCAAAATGCGCATACACACAATCCTCGGTCATACCATAAGCTTGTATAACCGGGATTCCTATTTTATGAAACCATTTTAAAATTTCTACAGAAACAGGTGCAGCCGAGCTAGAAATAAATTTTGCATTCGTAAGTCCTAATTTTTTTCGGATACTTTTTTTAAGGATAGTGGAAATAACAGGTAGTGATAAAAGAAAATTTAATTTTTTTTGTGGCAATTTTTTCAAAATACCTTCTCTTAATTTTCCCCAGATTCTGGGTACTGCAAAAAATAAAGTGGGTTGTGTCGCTTCCAGGTTTACAGGAAAACTTTCTATACTTTCTGCAAAGGATATGCTACCACCAAAATAAATACCATAATTTTCAACTGCTAATCTTTCTGCAATATGGCTTAGCGGCAGGTAAGAAAATAAAACAGGATTGTTTGGAAGCCCTACAAATTTAACCACGGTTTTAATTGTAGTATCAAAAGCATCAACAGTATGCATTACACCTTTTGGGTTTCCGGTGGTACCCGAAGTATAAATAATCGTAAGCAATTCATCTTTTTGCCATTGATATAAATTCTGTAAAGGTTGTCGTTCTTTTATAAATTTTTCAATTGTATTGTTTTCATACAATCCGTAAGTCTCCATACTAATCCGAATCATTCCTTCGGGTATTCCATTTTTTTGCGCAGCATAATCATCTAATTTTCCAAGAATGATTGCTTTCGCATCGCTGTGCTCAAGTATTGGTTTTATAGAAATAGCTGTAAGTGTTGGATAAATGGGAATGGAAATATATCCGCACATCATAATTGCCAAATCAGACATAATCCATTGTGCACAATTTTTTGAAAGGATCGCAACATTACTTTTATCAGGAAGGTTTAATGATTTTAAACCCGATGCAATTCTTCTTATTTCTTCACTAGCCTGCAACCATGTCCATGTTTTCCAAACACCATTTACAGGTTGGCGAAATAATATTTCATCGGGCATTTCTTTTTCCCATTTCAGAAACTGATTGAGCGGAGAGGAGGATGGCATACGCAATATTTAAAATACAAACTAAGGAAAATTTTAAATTTACCATCATGTTTATAAAAAATAAAAATCCCGACCCAACAGTAGTGTTAAGACGGGATTAATAATAATTCTATTTACGCATTTCTGTTCATACAATTCAGATCTTCAAATGCAATTTCCAATCGTTTGATAAATGCTTCTTCGCCTTTACGTAACCAGGAGCGGGGGTCATAATATTTTTTATTTGGCTTGTCAACTCCTTCAGGATTCCCTAGCTGCCCCTGTAGAAATGCTTCATTCTTTTTATAATTATTCAACACACCTTCCCAAAAAGCCCATTGCATATCGGTATCAATATTCATTTTAATAGCGCCATATCCGATTGCTTCCCGAATTTGATTTTGAGGAGAGCCGCTGCCTCCATGAAAAACAAAGAATACAGGTTTTGGTTTGGTGCCTAACACTTTTTCAATATGGATTTGTGAGTTATGCAAAATTTCAGGTCTCAATTCTACATTTCCGGGTTTATATACGCCATGTACGTTTCCAAAAGCAGCCGCTACTGTAAAAAGCTCACCTACTTTTTTTAATTCTGTATATGCGTATTCTACATGCGCAGGTTGCGTGTAAAGTTTGTCATTCTCTACATCACTGTTATCCACGCCATCTTCTTCACCACCGGTTACACCCAATTCTATTTCTATTCCCATACCCAATGGCTTCATTCTTTTATAAAATTCTACAGATGTTTGAATGTTTTCTTCAATCGGTTCTTCACTCAGGTCGAGCATATGACTGCTGAAAAGGGGTTGGCCTTTTTCTTTTAAATATTGTTCGCCGGCATCAATTAATCCGCTGATCCATGGCAACCATTTTTTTGATGCATGATCTGTATGCAAAACGACAGGTACTCCATAATGTTTTGCAACGGTATGAATATGTAATGCGCCGGAGATAGCTCCATATATATTTCCCTGAAGTTTATCATTCGGCATTCCTTTACCTGCAATAAACTGGGCACCGCCATTCGAAAATTGAATGATGACCGGTGAATTAACTTTTGCCGCAGTTTCCAGTACAGCATTGATGGTATTGGTGCCAATTGTGTTCACAGCAGGTAAGGCAAACTGGTTGTCTTTAGCATCATTTAATAAAGCAAGTAGTTCTTCGCCAAATAAAACTCCGGGTTTATATTTTTTCATATTCAAAATTTATTTTCTGTTGTTTTAAAAAATTCTTTTCAGTAGTATGTGTTGGGCGGCGAAGATAAGAATTTAGAATTGGTTGATAAAACTACCTTGTAAAAGATCTAAATAGTACATGCTTGATACTTCTGCACA
>JANLSA010000580.1:0-5136 GCA_031362085.1 Bacteroidota bacterium
CCAACGAAACAAAAAACAACGTAATCATTTACGATAAATCAGGAAAACTTTTAACTACATGGGGCACTGAATACCCCGGCGCACATGGATTAACACTGTTTAATGAAAATGGAGAAGATGTTTTATTTATCTGCGATAACAACCGCCACCAGGTTATTAAAACAACTATTGATGGCCGGGTGTTAATGATATTGGATTATCCAAAAGAAACAGGGCAATACACCAAACCGGAAGAATATGTTCCAACAGAAACTGCGATTGCTGCTAATGGTGATATTTATGTTGTGGATGGGTACGGAAAAGATTTTGTTATTCAATACAATCATAAAGGAGAATATATACACCATTTTGGTGGAAGAGGTGAAGAAGAAAAGTTTTTGAAAAATGCACATGGTGTTTGTATTGATACAAGAAATAAAAGTAACCCGGTATTGATTGTTACTTCCAGAGAACAAAATTGTTTTAAGCGTTATAGCATGTATGGCGAATTTATTGATACCATTTCATTACCAGGTGCATGGGTGTGCAGACCTGTTATTAATGGAGACTATTTATATGCCGCAGTATTGCAAAGTCAGAGTAATCTTTGGAAACAGTCAGGGTTTGTTACCATACTCGATAAAAACAATAAGGTTGTTTCAAACCTGGCTGGCAGCGAACCCAATTATAAAAATGACAAGCCTGAAGAGATGTATCAAACCATTAAAGCATTTCAATACCCGCATGACGTTTGCATTGATGATGAAGAAAATTTATATGTAGCACAATGGAACTCTGGAAAAGCATATCCTTATAAATTAGAACCGGTTGCCTGATGTATAAATTAATTTTAATCCTGACTGGCAGTATCTCTTCCTTTTTTAGTTTGGCTCAGGATGGTTTTCAGCTTGCCCGGCCTTTTGTAAAATATGAGTCCGTTTTTTTTAAGGATTCTGCAAAACTGGAACTGAAATTTGCACAACGTGGCGCTAAAATTTATTACACGGCTAATTACAAAATGCCATCAGAAATTTCAAAAGAGCCTTCTGAAAAAAGTTTCCTTTATAAAAAACCCCTAGTTTTTAAAGCCCCTTTTACTACGGTTAAAGCAAAAGTTTTCAACAAAGAATTTAAGCCTTCAGAAACGATTGAACTCTCTTTTGCAAAAGAAGGGAAACAGATAAAAAAGATTAGCAGCTCCTCTCCAAATAGCAAATACCCGGGTAGTGGTGACAGTACTTTATTTGACAATAAAGGTGGCATAGAAAATTTAAATTCAAAAACATGGTTAGGGTTTGATTCAGATAGCATAAAACTTATTGTAGAGCTTACAAAAAAAGAAACCGTCAGCTCTGTTCTTATAAGTTTTCTTCAAAATGAAGATAGTTGGATCTTTCTGCCTGAGTTTATATCAATATCCAATTTCGATGAAAGTAAAAATTTATTTCTCCCGTTTGGTAAAGAAGTTATATTCAATGTAGAAAAATCAGTGACTAAAATAAATTTTCGCTTTATATTTCCAAATCTTAAAAATATTAAATCACGGAAATTGATGATACATATATTACCGGTTAAAAAAATTCCTGACTGGCATCCGGGTAAAGGACAACATGCCTGGTGTTTCATTGATGAAATTAAAGTATATTGAAAAATTGAACAGAAGTAAAAACATATTATTTAATATCACATTCGCGGCTAACTGCTTTCTGGTATTCTTATTAATATTTGAAAGCCGGATTCTATTACCCGCCTGGCTACAAGTAGCCGGTCGTATGCACCCCTTGATTTTACATTTCCCCATTGTATTTATTGTACTATATGTATTATGGGTTTTCTTTTTTCAAAATAAAATTGCCCCGCAGGAAACAGCTTTAAATATTGGTGAATGGCTGCTCCTTTTTTCTGCCCTTTCTTCCGTTTTTACTGCACTTATGGGTTTGTTTTTATCAAGAGAGGATGGCTATGATGCAGAAAGATTACAATGGCACAAATGGAGTGGGGTCGGAGTTTCATTATTAATGCTTTTATGGTATAGCCTCAGAAACAGGTTCGTTAAAACAAAAACAGGTGTAGTCGCAGTAGCATTAGTTTCTTTTGCTGCAATTATTTTTACAGGCCATCAGGGGGCAGATATTTCGCATGGTGAAAATTTTTTACTGGCTCCTATCTTGCCTGAAAAAAAACAACAGCAAATTTTATTGGAAGATGCTGAGGTATTTGCGCATATGGTAAAACCGATTCTGCAATCAAAATGTATAAGCTGCCATAATGATAAAAAAGCAAAGGGTAAATTAATAATGGAAACAGAAGAGCTTCTGCTGAAAGGAGGTAAGTCGGGTAAATTATGGGATAGCACTGAAACTGATTTTGGATTGATGTTAAAAAGAATTCACCTGCCTCTTGAAACAAAAAAACATATGCCTCCCCAAGGCAAGCCACAATTAACAGAAGATGAAATAACCGTTTTAAGTTACTGGGTAAAAAATGGTGCTGATTTTAAAATTAAAGTAGCTCAGCTGGAAGCAAATAATGATTTGAGAAAAATTGCCGAAAGGATTTTTAGTACTGTTGAAACTGATGATTATGATTTTGCAGCCATCGATGAAAGCAAAGTTCAGTCGCTGAATAATAATTACAGGATCGTTTTCCCTTTATCCAAAGGTTCGCCTGCATTAGGCGCCGAGTTTTTTAGTGTTTCTCAATTTAATTCAGATGGTCTAACAGATTTATTGGCAGTAAAAAAACAACTGATTTCTCTTTCTCTCAATAAAATGCCAGTAACAGATAATGACCTTAAAACAATTGGCCAATTTACGAACCTCAGGAAACTGAATCTTTCATTTACCAATATCACTGGCGCCACCATCGGCGAATTAAGCAGACTTAAAGAATTAAAACAACTTTCTTTATCGGGTACCGGAATAAAGGCAGAAACATTAAAGAGTCTTTCTTCGCTAAAGCAACTCACTAAACTTTTTTTATGGAGTACTGGTTTAAAGGAAACCGATATAGCTCAATTAAAACAAAACAATAAAAATATAATAATAGAAACAGGCTTCCGCGGTGATACGCTAACACTGAAACTTACGCCGCCTATTTTGGAAAACGAAGAACAGATAATAACTAAACCGGTTGCCCTTAAATTAAAACATTACATCAATGGCGTTACCATCCATTATACATTCGATGGTACAGAACCCGATAGTATAAATTCTCCGGTGTATCATAAAGATCTTCCCATTAGCAGCAATATTCAATTAAAGACAAAGGCGTTCAAACCGGGTTGGCTTAGCAGTGATGTTGCCGAAAATTATTTTTTTGCAGCTAAATTTAAACCCGATTCTGTAATTCACTTAATGCCTGCTGATGAACAATATAAAGATGCAAAGAATAAAACACTGATTGACCTTGCAAAAGGAGATAATAATTTCCGCAGCGGTAAATGGGTTGCCTTCCGGCAAAACAGAATGGAAGCTTTATTGGTATTCAGTCAGTCTTCTGCTGTTTCAAGTGTTACAATAAGTACATTGGTAGATATCGGTGCTTATCTTATGCCACCACAATCTGTTGAAGTCTGGGGCGGAGATAGTCCAAAGCAATTAAAACTATTAAACCGCATTACACCAGAACAGCCTACCATGGTTAAGGCATCATATCAAAAGGCGTATGAAGTAAAATTCAATCCTGCTACAGTTAAGTACATAAAGGTAATTGCGAATCCTGTTTCAAAATTACCAGCATGGCATCCCGGCAAAGGTGATAAGGGGTGGATTTTTACAGATGAAATTTTTATTAATTAAAAATCATAACGATTCTTTCAAATGACCCAGCCCCTGTTCGGGGTTTGCTCCTTTTACATTTACAAAAAATTCAATGATATGTTTAAAGTCCGCTGCTTCATCATCTGAAGTATAAAAAGGTTCGGCAACTATTACTTCTTTTTTGCTAAAATCAAAACCAACCATCAGTAAGGGAACCTTTGCCTGTTTGGCAATATGATAAAATCCGGTTTTTAATTTATCTACTTTTTTTCTTGTTCCTTCCGGCGACATGGCCAATATAAATTCGTCATTCTTATTATACATTTCTACTACTTGCTCTACCGCGCCATGACTGCTGGAACGATCGACAGGTACGCCGCCTAATATTCTGAAGAACCAACCAAAAGGCCCGTCAAACAATTCCTTTTTACCTAAAAATTTTGCCTTACCGATTTTTAATTGATCCCTTGCAGCAAAACCAACAAGGATATCTTTCCAGCTTGTGTGTGGTGCTACTATAAGTACTGCTTTTTTCATCCCCTTCGGAAAGCTTCCTTTTGTTTTCCATCCATTCAGCTTCCACCAAATTTTCCAGAACAGTTTCATTTTATATTCATACAATTTAAAAAGTGAATTTAACGAAATGCAACCAAGCGGCGGATTATATTTGTCTTTAAAATTAATTTACCCCATTGGCAAGAAGCTATAGCCGCAAACAATTGCGAAACGGTTTTATTTTTTTAATCCTGCTGGCATTATTTACCCGCGGTGTTTTTTTTGCTATTGACTGGTTTCAATATCGCAAAGCTAAATTTGTAAAATATAAAGAGTTTGGTATCGCCATTCCGGAAAACTATTCTATTCATGGTATAGATGTCAGCCGTTATCAGCAAATGATAGCCTGGGATGCTGTGAAAGAAATGAAAGTAAAAAAAATTCAAATTGGTTTTACTTTTATAAAGGCTACGGAAGGTATTGGAAATATTGATCCGCAATTCAAGCGTAACTGGAAAAAATCGAGAGAGGCCGGTATTATTCGAGGGGCCTATCATTTTTTTATCGCTTCGAAAGATGGTAAAAGTCAGGCAAAAAATTTTATAGATGAGGTAGATCTTGAACCCGGTGATTTGCCTCCGGTATTAGATGTAGAACAATTAAATGGCACTTCAGGTGCCGGTTTAAAAAAAGAATTAAAAGCATGGTTAAATGCTGTTGAATTTAATTATGGAGTAAAGCCTATTATTTATACCAATGTAGATTTTTACAAGCAATACCTCGGCAGCGATTTTGATAAATACATATTATGGGCTGCCCACTATTATGAATACCAACAACCACGTATTACCCGCAACTGGGCTTTTTGGCAGCATAGTGATGAGGGTCGTGTAAATGGCAT
>JANLSA010000008.1:0-4785 GCA_031362085.1 Bacteroidota bacterium
CGGGTTATTTTTTTTGCCCAAACCAAATAAATCCCAAAAGCGATTTGCATCTCTGCGGTAAGAGAAACCGGCTCCTTGACGTGTAGCACGAACTGATTGGTTTATTAAATCCGGATTTTCCCTGTAAAAAACAGTTGCCCGCAATGAACCACTTGGGTTTATTAATAAATCAAGACTGAAATTTTTATATAATAATGTTTGGGCTCCGGAACCTAAACTTATTTCTGAAGATAATCCCGGATTAAAAATTAACCGACCTTTTAATAACGAGACCGGCAGATTTACTTTTACATTACCCTGATTCACGGTCAGCGATGATCCACCGGAAGTTTGATAAAGAATATTACGGTTGTACAATGAACCGCTGATATCCAATCTTACTTTATCTGTTTTAAAAATTTTATATAGAATATTATTAAAAATGTTATTTATTTCGGTAAATAAAATGCCGGAGATACTATTATATAAAAGTTCATTAAAGGCACCCGTTAATCCCGGGTTTGCAGAATTTTGCCGCGGTGCAAAACTGTTTGTTACAATTAAAAAAGCAACCTGCCGCGTCAGTTCGTTCTGATTTTTTTCTATTTGCGCAAGGTTAAAAGCAAGTGACTGATTTCGTTTGGCTTCACTGTTTTCCGGCAATTCAATTTTAAAATTAAAACGGGGATCAAATAATTCATTGTACATGGTTGCCGAAACGATTACATCCGATCTTAAACTGCTTAAACTTTTATCTAACGAAAAATCTTCTACCAGTGGAGTGAAACTAACATTCTCGGCAGTATAAGTTGCCTCAAAATTTATTTTTGCTTTATAGGGATCGCCAAACCACTCAATGTAATTATTTACACCAAATCCTTTTTTAAGTATGAATGGTTTTTTAAATATTGACTGAAATGAATAGTCATATTTTCCTTCCAGTATTTTATAACGCCCCCGAATGGAAAGTGGCTCAGTAGTTCCCGATCTGATATTTAATGTTCCTTCACCACGACCCACTATTTCATCTTGTGTTAAATCGTCTATCTGCACTTTCATTGTTACTGCCGGGTTAGCCGTTATATCTGCATCGAAAAAAATATTGCTGGATCTGTTACCATAAATATCTGCATTCATTTCCCGGCCGTATTGCCGTTCTACTAAAAAACTTGCTTCGCCGCTTTCGCGGCTGCGGCTCGGTGGTATGGTTACAAAACTGCTGTCTTTTTCAGATGCGATTGCACTGATCTGCATGTTCAAATCATTTTGTTTGCCTAACAACTGAAGTGAACCCGTACCATATGCTTTGCCATAAAACTGTTTATTGTCGTTATAGGTTGTATTTAATAAAAGTACAGGACGGTTATCATTTTTGCCCGATGTAAAAGGTTTTCTTGTTTGAATGCCTATATCCAAAAATAGATTGGCAAATGAGGAATGCATTATAGTTCCATTTACATATATTGGATTGCCCGTTGCCGTGTCTTTTAATATGATTCCGTCTAGATTTATTTCAGTTTCCTTTAACTCGATTTCAGTGTCATCTATTTTATAAAAGCATTGAGTAAAAATTACTTTCAATCCGGCATCATGAAGTTTTGCTTTTCCGGTATAATTTATTTTATTGCCCGGTCCTCCGATTTTTATTTTCCCAGTTGCATAACCTTGTATATCCGTAAATAAAGTACCCAGGAACCGGTTTAATATTTTTATGGGATAATTTTCCGGTCCCAGTACCAAATAGTTTTCTGCATTGGTAGAATCTTTTTTTAAATGCCAAAGCATATCAAAATCTATTTTGCGGAAGGGGTCATCATTAATTCCATTAGCAGTAAGTACGCCGGTTTTATTATTATAATCAAAATCCGTTTTCATATTGCCAATTGAATCGTTATCAAACCGGAGTTTCTGAAGATTGAGGCTGGATTTAACATTAAATTTCTTTGCCGGATCATCAATAAAAATAGTACCCGAAGCCATTCCCTCTATAGCATTTTTTGGCAAAACAAAAGGTGCGATATCGCCAAGGTTTAAATTTTTTAAAACTACTTTTAAATTATTGTAATTACCATCAGTTGATGGTTCTGTATTTAATTTTATTTCCTGTACACCTTCCCGCAACGTCAGTTCGCCGTTTGCTACTGTATTACTTCTGAATTCCAGTTCACCGTTTTGTTCTATTGACCAGGTTTTACTGTTGACATCAAAATAAGAAGAATCAAATTTAATTTTTACGCCATCATTGAATGTTGTAACGGTTGCATTAATGTTTGCACTATTTAGTTTTCGGTTGCTGGCAGTTACAATTTTTACTTTTGAAAGATCGTTGGCAGATTCAATTGTAAAGTCAGTTGCTCTCAGACTGATACTGTCATTTATTTTTGTACTGGCTGCACTTCCTGTCAGCAATAATTTTTCCCGGGTGCCCGTACCTTTCAATTTTGCATCATTGAATACAAATTGATTTACCGCAAAATAGGGGACTGTTGCATTTAGTTCTAATAGATTTTGCGCCAGATTAATTCTACCATCAATATGACTGCCATCAAAACCATTGAGTTTTACATCCAGCATTTTTAAATATGCATCTATATTTCTTGTATTAAAATCGAATACGAAATTTTGAGTTACAGGTTTAGATCTGGGTTCATTGATATAGGATGGATAATATTTATTTAAAAAAAGGGTAATGGCTCCTGGCAAACTGTCAATATTAAATTGACCGGCGATAGTGCCATCAAATTCATCACTTGAAACAGATAATTTTTTCTCTCCATTCACAATGGTTGATCTGAGAATCAGTGAGTCAAAAGAAAGTGATAAGCTATCTCTGCTCAAAATACCATGTTGAATTCTTGCGGTACCCAGAAAATCATCAATATTATCTCCCTGGAAATCGAAATTTAATTTGCCCGAAAAAGCATAGTCCTGTTTTCCAATTCTCAGTTTTTGAAATTGGATATCCTGAATTTCTGCTTCCAGATTCAGGATTGGTTTTTTTTGATTAAAGTCAACTGTCCCATTGGCTGTAAAAACAGCATTGGAGTCATTCGAAATTATATTTCCTGAGAAGAATTTATCAATGAGTTTTCCTTTTACACTTATATCTTCATAGTGATAACCGTTGTAAACAAACTGATTTATTTTACCATCAATATCTGCATTTATTTTTTTATTAAAGCCTGAACCGTTCACTTTTGCATTGAATGCAATGAACCCCATATTTTTTTCGCCAAGAAATGCACCGAGATTAAAATTAGAAGTTGATATATTTCCTGAATAAACGGGTTCTTTACCTTTCGGTAATTTCATATTTAAGTCAGTTGTTATAGTACCCAGGTTTGTTTGTATCGTGCCTAACGTAACAAAGTCGCGGATAAAACCAGTAAAGTTTCCTTTGAAATTTATATATTGGATACTATTGAGTCGTGGAGCCCTTATTTTTTTCAATGAAGGAAACAAGCCGGTAGCATCGGTATATGTAGTTTTAAATTCATTGCTTTTAAAATCAATAAATGTTGTGTTGATATTGGGTAAGCCACTTAAACTTATATCGCCATTTAACAAGGTATTATTTCCGGCTGTTATAAATAAATTTTTTCCATTCATATCTTCTACTGTTCCTTTTACTATTCCTGTGATGATAATATTTTTCTTCCAGTTTTTTATTCCCGGTGCGAAAAATGCAATATCATCTGAACTGATTTCAGTGTTTTTGAAATCGCCGGTCATTTTTACCCGGCTTATATAATACCCCAGATCATTAAAATTGTCAAAACGCATTGCGTAATAATTCCCGATGCGGCTTCGGTTAGTTTGTAAATCCAATTTACTGAACTCCATCAGTTGTGGGGTAAATTTTACATCCGCAATCAATTTTTTTACTTCCAGGCCGCTTCGTTCTTTTGTTTTAAAATTAACATGAGCCGTAATCGTGTCTTTCAACCATTTTACATTAGTAAATGTTCCATTAATTTCATTGAAAAAAATATGTCGTCCATCGAAACCGGGTAACAGTGGAGTCTCAATTTGTTTTTCATTATTTATCAATCCATTCTCAACTACTAATTTGTCAAGTTGCATCGTCCATCCATCTGCATTCCATTTTGACAGGGAATCAATAACCGGTGTATCTGTCGTTACATTGGTTAAAGTTGTTTTTAATCTTTTATAATCGTAGATGCTAATGTAAGGTTCCGAAATCTCGATCAATGAAATCTCAATGTTTTTTGTTTTGAGATTCATATCTCTTGCATCAAGATTTAATTTTGATACCCGCAGTGTTAAATCCTGACCCAGCCATTTATCTGATTTAATAAAACGGATATTTTTTAATTCTACTTTTTTCAGATTCAGGTTGATGCCACCTGTATTACTTTTTTTGGAACTGGGCGAACTGAGGTAGTCAAACAGAAACTGGTTATTCCATACCGAATCGGTACGATTAAAATTCACAGTTGCATCCTCCAGTCCGATATATTTTAATACAATTTCATCTTTGAAGAAAAACCAGTCCGTTATTCTGACATTTGCAACACCTGCATACAATAATGTGTCTCGTTTCCGGTCTTCAATTAAAAGACCTTCCAGATGCATACTGTTGAAAAGTGAAAAACTTACATTTTTAATAGAGATCCGCGTAATAAGCTCTTTTGAAAGTTTTTTAGTTACCCTTCCAATAATCCAATTTTGACCCAATGGAGTTTGTATAAAAATCCATGCAGCTAGAATTAAAAATAATAGCGACAGGAAAAACCATAACAATATCTTTTTCAATTTTTTCAGTCGGGGAAATTAATATGTAAA
>JANLSA010000011.1:0-3087 GCA_031362085.1 Bacteroidota bacterium
AACCCGGAAAAATGCCAGGCGACCCACAAAAGGATCCGTCATAATTTTAAATGCCAATGCAGCAAATGGTTCTTTAGGATCCGGCTTACGAATTTCAGTTTCACCAGAATCAGGATTTAAACCCGATACCGGTTCTATATCTACCGGACTTGGAAGATAGCGGCATACTGCATCAAGCGCAGTCTGCACACCTTTATTTTTAAAAGATGAGCCACACATCATCGGAACAATTGACAGATCAATTGTAGCCTTACGAATTGCTTCATGCATTTCTTCTTCAGTAATTGAATTGGGGTCTTCAAAAAATTTCTCCATCAATTTATCATCATACTCAGCTACTGCTTCTACTAATTTTCCTCTCCATTCATTTGCTTCTTCCACCATATCAGCAGGCACTTCTATCTCATCAAAGGTCATCCCTTCTGTTTCCATATGCCAGATAATACCTTTCATTTTTATTAAATCCACCACACCTCTGAAATCATCTTCGGCACCAATCGGTAATTGAAGCGGAACAGCTTTGCTGCCCAACATTTCTATTACCTGTTTTACAACATTCAAAAAATCAGCACCGGCACGATCCATTTTATTTACAAAACCAATTCGAGGTACATTATACCGGTTTGCTTGTCTCCAAACGGTTTCAGATTGTGGCTCTACACCATCAACAGCACTGAATAATGCAATCAAACCATCTAATACCCGCATCGAACGTTCAACTTCTATGGTGAAGTCAACGTGTCCCGGCGTATCAATAATATTAAAATAATATTCTTTTGTATTCGGTGAAGCTGTTCCTTTATTAGTAGGGAAATTCCATTTACAGCTTACAGCTGCAGATGTAATCGTAATACCTCTTTCCTTCTCTTGCTCCATCCAGTCGGTGGTAGCTGCACCATCATGCACCTCCCCTATTTTGTGAATCATTCCCGTGTATCTTAAGATACGTTCCGTAGTTGTTGTTTTACCAGCATCAATGTGTGCCGCAATACCAAAGTTTCTTTGAAATTTTAAATCAGCCATGACTATTTGATTTGTTGTTTGTTTTTATTTAAGTCCTTAATTAATTGAATATTTTTTTGTAACCAACTTATGCAATTCTGCTCAAAGTCCCTTGCGACGCTCCCTTGTGCAGTTGAAATTCTACTCAGCTTACTTTAAATCGAACATTCCCTACGAGATTTGGGAGTGGTAGCTGATAATATGTGTAGATTAAACTCTCATAGATTGCCAGAAAAAAAATCCCGTATTCCTCCTATCCTGTTCACCTTTGGACATTCTTTTGGCGGCGCAAAAGTAAGGGAAAAATGAGTACAAAAAAGTGTTGAAGTAAACTAAATTTTAGGCAAACCAAACTTCAACAAAATGAAAAGACCAATATGAATAACAAATCCATACTGGTCTTTATATATCAAATTAATTTCGTTCAGCGTTTTTAAACAACGGTATTATCTAGCATACACACCATTTGGACTTACAACAGCACCTGGACCTCCGGTTATTCCCACAGGAGGAATCATCATCTTTATTTCTTTTCCATCCACTTTCAAAACTGTTTTCCCTACAGTTCTTTCTACACCCTGCTGATAAAATGGAGGCATAGCAGAAGGAGAACGGTAAATTAAATAAGGATTTCCTAAGTCAGACATAGTGCATTCAAAACTGTGTCCGCCAGCCACCACTTTAGCAGTTGCCGTAGTACCATCATATTTAATATCAAAAGTTGCCATAACAGTTGGAGCTTTTTCAAAAGGAGTTCCAGCAAAAATTTTTGGACCAAAATAATCACCGACGGTTTTATTGGTACTTACAAATCCCATTACTAAAGGAGGTTGCGTACTATCGGGTTGATAAAGTACCATACCACTTGGTGCACTGCCAACCGGAGTATTTACCATTTTAGCGATATGAAAAATTACATTCGGCATTTTTAAACTTGCATCAGTTACTGCGGCTACGTCCATACCCGTTTCCCAACTCATCCAGTTTGTTACATTTGGATTGGAAACAGGGGTTACTGTTTCAGGTTTTGCAACTTCGGTTGTTTGTGTTTTTTCAGTTTCAGTTTTTGGTTTGTCATTGCAGGAAGCAAAAGCAAACAGCATTACGGAGGGAAGAAAATATTTATTCATTTTAATTTGTTTAATTATCAGCAAAAATAAGGGGAATTGAAATGCATCAAATACCCTCTATAGGGTATTTGATAAAATTCTTTTTATTATAATCACGATGTTGTTATTTTAGTCGTTCAATACTAAAGTATCAAAACAAATTAAAATCGTAGAAACAAATTTGTTGATTAGCCATTACTGGTTGGCTTTGCTCTCATCAGTATAAATTAGAAAAATGAAAAGAAAGGCTTTGTTATTTTTATTTATTCTTATTCAGAATTTGTCTTTCTCGCAAATCAAAAATCTTTCGGATCGATTATCTGAAATTGAAAAAAGCAATTCATACGCAACTTCAATTATTGAATTAAAAAAAATTCTTGAAACTTCTAAACTTACTCTAGTAGAAACTGTTGCAGTACAAACTACATTAGTACATCAGTTTCAGGCTTTGCAACAATGGGATATCTGTCTTCGCTATTGCCAAACTCAGGTAGCCTTAGCTCATGAGCAAAAAAATACGTTAGCAGAAGCTACTTTTTATAAATTGATAGGGAGTACTTATTATTACATTCCCCAAAAAGAAAATGCTATTGCATATTGGAAAAAATGCATTGCAATAGCCGAACCAAATAATTACGACGTTTTATTAGCACAATGTTATCATAATGTGGGTGTAATTTATCTTGAAGGGGCTGATTATAACTTAGCTGAAAAGTATTTTATTAAAGCAATTGATTTAAGCAAACAAAATAACGATACAACTTCTGCTACTTTTAACCTTCATTACAGACTACTTGCAACTACATACGATGCAGAAAATAAGCTGGACAAAGCGGAGAAAATATTTTTACAGATTATTGCAAAAACCAGAGCCGCAAAAGATTCTGCAAATCTGGTTGAAAGCTTACTGTTTTATACCACTGTGCTTAAAAAGAAGAAAGAATTTGAAAAAGCAATTTTATTGAGCCAGGAGGCT
>JANLSA010000140.1:0-3234 GCA_031362085.1 Bacteroidota bacterium
GTACTCCCGGAAAATTCATCATTTCACTCAAATAATAAATATCATCGCTTGCCAGCAATTCAGTTACCTGCTCTACATTTAATTCAGCTCCTGCAGTTTCAAATTTAGTAGCAGGCACACAACTTGGCGCACCAAAATAAAATTTAAATGGAACCGTTTTTCCGTTTTCAATCATAAACTCCACTCCTTTCATTCCACATACATTGGCTATCTCATGCGGGTCGCTTACCGTTGCAACAGTGCCATGTACAACTGCCATTTTTGCAAACTCCGACGGAACCAGCATCGAACTTTCTATATGAATATGGCTGTCAATAAATCCAGGGAGAATAAAGTTGAGTGGTTGATTAGTTGATTGGTTGAATGGTTTAACAGTTTTAATATGTCCAGCTTTCACAGTTATCTCCGCAGGATAAATTTTTTTTTGATGAACATCAACAAGATTGCCGTTTATAGAAAATGAATTCATTCAGTTTGATTTTGATAAAGGTAATGATTCATTTTTCTCATAAAACATACATTTAGCTGTAGTAATCTATTAGTTTGAATTTATTATAAAATCATCAATACATCAGAGTATTGTCATATCGAGCGGAACTGTTATTAATCTATGAATTTAAAGAATCTAAGCGAGGTATCTCATACCGTTGAAACAGTTTGAGATACCTCAACTACTTTTTCTTAAAAAAGAATGATTCTTTAATTCCACCGTTTCGGTATGACAAGTTTCCGATTGTTCGGGATTCCAAACTGAGGCAAACACCATTTATCAAAATGGTTTCATTATATAAGGTAAATCCTTAACTTCATTTTCTTAACACCAAAACACATGAGAAAGATTTTTGTATTAATCCCCTTACTATGCATTGCATTTATTTCAGATGCGCAAAAAACAAAATCAGCTGCCGTTACTCCAGTTGTTACAAATGAAGACGATCAACTTTTGTCAAAAACAAAATATCGTTTGATAGGTCCTTTCCGCGGAGGACGAAGTGCAGCTGCAACCGGGAGCTATAAAAATAAAAATACATTTTACTTCGGCGCTACCGGTGGTGGTGTATGGAAAACAACCGATGGGGGCAGTAACTGGAATAATATTTCCGATAAATTTTTTGGAAGCTCTATTGGCGCAGTTGCCGTTGCTCCATCCGATGAAACAATCGTGTATGCGGGTGAAGGTGAAAATACTATGCGAGGAAATGTAAGCGAAGGCCTCGGCGGTATGTGGCGTAGCGAAGATGGTGGTAAAACCTGGAAAAATATCGGGTTGAAAGATGGTCGCCATATTATCCGCATTCTTATTCATCCAAAAAATGCTGATATCGTTTGGGTAGCAGTCATGGGTCATTTATTTGGGCCAAATGATGAACGTGGAGTTTATAAAACTACCGATGGTGGAAAAACATGGAAGCGGACATTGTTTGTAAATAATCAAACCGGTGCAAGTGATTTGGTGATGGAACCCGGTAACGCAAATGTTTTTTATGCAGGTACCTGGCGATTGCTAAGAACACCATATAGCCTTGAAAGTGGTGGAGAAGGAAGTGGTTTATGGAAAAGTACAGATGCTGGCGAAACATGGATAAATATTTCGACAAAAAAAGGATTGCCAAAAAATGTATGGGGAATAGTTGGTGTGGCAATCGCTCCATCCAATACAGATAAAATTTATACTATTATCGAAAATAAAGAAGGCGGGTTATTTATGAGTGCCGATGGTGGAGAAACATGGACACTCACCTGCAGCGATAATAATATCCGTCAACGGGCATGGTATTATTCAAAAGTTTTTGTAGATCCGAAAAATGAAAATAAAGTTTATTGCCCCAACGTAAATTTTATGCGGAGCACTGATGGTGGAAAAACATTTCAATCCATAAATACTCCACATGGTGATCATCATGATTTATGGATTGATCCCGAAGATGCCAACCGAATGATTGTTGCAGATGATGGTGGTGCGCAGGTTTCGTTTGATGGTGGCAATAACTGGAGCACTTATTTAAATCAGCCAACTGTACAGGTGTATCGTGTAAGCACGGACAATGCATTTCCTTACCGTGTATTGGCTCCGCAACAGGATAATGGGGCATTCCGTATCCGCAGCAGAACGTATGGTGTAGCGATAACTGCAACAGATATGGAAAATGCTGCTGGCAGTGAGAGTGGTTATATCGTTGCCGACCCTGAAAACCCCGATATTACGTATGGAGGAAATTATATGGGCCTGTTACAACGACTCGATCATCGTACAGGTGAAAGCCGTGCAATAAATGTATGGCCGATTGATAATATGGGTGCCGGTGCTGATGCAGCAAAATTCCGTTTTCAATGGAACTACCCGATATTCTTTTCACCTAATAATCCCAAAAAAATATATGCTGCCGGTAATCATTTGTTCGCAACCGAAGATGAAGGAAAAACATGGCAGATGATTTCGCCTGACTTAACTACGAATGATAAAAAGAAACAAGCATCAAGTGGCGGGCCAATTACACAGGATAATACCAGTGTGGAATATTACTGTACTATTTTTTATGCAACAGAAAGCTGGGTAGAAAAAGATTTGCTCTGGACAGGAAGCGATGACGGAATCATTTCTGTAAGTAAAGACGGAGGAAAGAACTGGGAAAATGTAACACCAAAAGACTGCCCGAAATGGATGATGTGGAATTGTGTGGAAGTGGATCCATTTAAAAAAGGAGCTGCCTATTTTGTGGGTACAAGATATAAGCTGGATGATTTCAATCCCTATATCTACAAAACGGAAGACTATGGTAAAACCTGGAAAAGAATTGACAAGGGAATCAACCGGCTGCATTTTTCAAGAGCCATAAGAGCAGACAGGAAACGGAAAGGATTATTATATGCAGGTACAGAATACGGTATGTACATCAGTTATGATGATGGAGCTAACTGGAAATCTTTCCAGTTGAATCTTCCTGTTCTTTCAGTAACTGACCTGGCGATAAAAGAAAATGACCTGATCGTAGGCACACAAGGAAGAAGTATTTATATATTGGATGATTTAAGTACAGCACAACAGAACAGCAATGATATTGTTTCAAAAGTTTTTCATGTATTTACTCCACATGCTGCTTATCGTATGCAGGGCTTTGGTGGTGGTTTTGGCGGGGCACAGCGTAATGCCGGAATGAACCCTCCGAAAGGAGTAGTTATTCCGTATTATATCAGGGAAGTTGCTGACTCTTCCAAACTAACTGTTGTTGTAAT
>JANLSA010000168.1:0-8064 GCA_031362085.1 Bacteroidota bacterium
AAAATATAGCACTCAACTTCCTGAACACACAGATTCTTTTTTTCCTTTTTATTCTCTGGGTAACCATATCAGTACTTTCAGGTATATATCCCGCTTTGATTCTTTCGGGGTTCAACCCGATTAATGCATTAAAAAATAAATTATCAACGCCAAAAACATCGACTGTTTTTTTAAGAAGGGGACTCGTGGTTTTTCAATTTCTTACTGCACAAATACTGATTATCGGCGCATTGGTTGTTACAAAGCAAATGCAATTCATCAATTCTAAGCCATTGGGGTTTCAAAAAGAAAAAGTAGTGGATATTGGTTTACCTGAAAACAAGGATGGACAATTGTCTGAGCTTCGGAATAAACTTGCTGCTATTCCCGGTATCAGCAATATAAGTTTTTCATTGGGCGCCCCGGTTTCGGATAATAATTTCAGTACAACATTTAATGTAAAAGAAAAATATAGTTCGGAAAGGCTCGATGTACAGGTAAAGGTTGCAGACCGGGAATATCTGAAAACTTACGGACTGCAATTAGTTACCGGCCGGTGGTTTGATGAAACAGATGAAAGTAAAACGGTTAAGTCAATCCCGGATTCATTAAGACAATATTCACTTGTAATTAATGAAACGGCTGCAAAATCGCTTGGGTTTACCAAAGCAGAAGATGCCTTGGGTAAGTATGTGACCTTTGGATTAAATGATATAACTGCACCGGTAATTGGTGTGATGAAAGATTATCATACTGAATCATTGCATGCACCGGTTTCTCCCGTTGTGATGATGCCATTTCCTTTCTTTTATTATAATGCTGGTATCAGGTTGACAGATGGCTACTCAGCTTCCACTATCGGGGCAATTGAAAAAGCATGGACATCCGTTTATCCACAACACCTCTTCGAAACTAGTTTCCTGGATGAACACATAGAAAGCCTTTATAAAAAGGAAAAAAGAACATCGCAACTTTTTAACCTGTTCACATTGCTTTCTGTACTAATAAATGCTTTGGGGCTGATTGGTTTGTTATCTTTTATCATAGAACAAAAAACCAAAGAAGTAGGAATAAGAAAAGTGTTGGGCGCCACTATTGCGGATATTTCATTTATACTTTCAAAAGATTTTTTACGCTTGATATCGATTGCTTTTTTAATAGCTGCACCGGTTGCCTGGTTTCTGATGAATAAATGGTTGGAGGATTTTGTTTTCCGCACATCAATCACCTGGTGGGTATTTGCCGCAGCAGGTTTTGCTGCTTTGTTGGTTACAGGTATTGCAGTCGGGTTTCAAACAATTAAAGCAGCAGTTGCCAACCCGGTGAAATCGTTGCGAACAGAATAAAAGTATAGCCATGATAAAAAATTATTTCAAAATTGCTTTAAGAAATCTCTGGAAGCACAAGGGATTTTCTGCAATCAATATTATTGGATTGGCCATGGGCCTTGCCTGTTTTATTATGATTGCGCTGTATGTTACAGATGAACTGAGTTACGACAGATACAATGAAAAAGCAGATAGAATTTACCGTATTAATTCTGATATCCGGTTTGGCGGCACTGATTTGATTATGGCTGTAAGCGCTGACCCCATGGGTGCTGCGCTTAAAAAAGATTATCCGCAGGTAGAAGAATTTGCACGTCTTTATGCATCCAGCGGTTCCAAGCTTATTAAAAAAGGGAATGAATATATCAATGAAGCCCATGTGGCTAATGCTGATTCCACTTTGTTTAATGTCTTTACACTCCCGGGGTTAGCAGGCGATACAAAAACAGCACTGAACGAACCCAATACAGTTGTAATAACAGAATCAACTGCAAAGAAATATTTTGGCAGTACAAGTGAAGCCATGGGGAAAAACGTAGAGACAAATGAAAATGGCAGTACGCTTTATAAAGTGACGGCGGTCATAAAAGACATTCCGCACAACTCACATTTTAATTTTGATTTTTTATTTTCCATGGACAATGCGGATTATACGTTTGGAAATTTTCTGAGCCATAATTTTCATACCTATATTTTATTAAAACCGGGTACTGACTATAAAGAATTTAATAAAAATTTTCCGCAGGTAATTGACAGGTATATACTGCCACAGGCAAAGCAGTTCATGAAAATTGAGAGTATGGCTGATTTTGCAAAAACCGGGAACAAACTGGAGTACTCGTTATTCCCCATGACAGCTATTCACCTGCATTCCTCCCGCGGAGTTGAGCTTGCTCCAAATGGAAATATTCAATATGTATATATTTTTTCCGCAGTCGCTTTATTCATATTATTAATTGCCTGTATCAATTTTATGAATCTTTCTACAGCACGTTCAGCAGGAAGGGCAAAAGAAGTAGGCATAAGAAAAGTACTGGGTACAGAAAAAAAATCTTTAATCAGGCAATTTCTTTCGGAGTCTGTATTGATGGCATTTATTGCATTGCTGCTTGCCATTGCTTTTACGGGGTTATCACTATCTTGGTTTAATAATATTGCCGGTAAGCAAATGTTTTTTTCTACATTATTTAAACCGCAATACCTGCTTTTTTTACTATTACTCCCTGTGGTGGTTGGTATCTTAGCCGGCAGTTATCCAGCATTCTTTCTTTCATCCTTTCAACCTATTTCAGTTTTAAAAGGAAAAATAAATGCCGGGTTTAAAAAAAGTTACCTGAGAAGTTTTTTAGTCGTGTTCCAGTTTTGGGCTTCTATCATACTCATTATCGGCACTATTATTATTTATAAGCAATTAAGTTATATACAAACAACAAAGCTCGGTTTTAATAAGGACCAGGTACTGGTGGTGGATAATCCCGGGGTACCTGCAGCCAACCGGGAAGCATTTAAAAATGAAATTGCAAAATTCAGTGGTGTAAAGTCTGCGTCATTTGCCGCTTACCTGCCGGTAGAAAATTCATCCCGCAACGATAATACATTTTCCACCGAAGCAGTAATGAATGAAAAGAATGGATTCAACATGCAGGTATGGAATATTGATTATAATTATATTCCTACCCTGGGTATGGAAGTATTTCAAGGCAGAAATTTTTCTCCTGAGTTTGGCTCCGATTCCTCAGCACTTATCATTAATGAATCAACCGCAAAAGTTTTAGGATTTGATAATCCCGTTGGAAAAAAAGTTTATACAACAACAGGAAACAGCGGCGAAAGTCTCGCTTATACAATTATCGGGGTAGTGAAAAATTTCAACTATGAATCACTAAGGAAAAATGTCGGGCCACTTTGTTTTCGGCTCGGAAATAATAAATGGGTAACGGCATACAAGGTAAGTACTGCAGATATAGCAGGGTTGGTAAAAAACATTGAGTCTAAATATAAAGAAATGGCACCCGGCATGCCATTCAGTTACCAGTTTCTGGATGATTCATTTGATGATATGTACCGCGAAGAACAGCGGGTAGGTAAAGTGGCATTAACATTTTCATTGCTGGCAGTTTTAATTGCCTGTCTTGGTTTATTTGGATTAGCTACCTATATGGCAGAGCAGCGAACCAAAGAAATTGGCGTACGAAAAGTATTAGGTGCATCTGTACCCAATATTGTTTCTATGTTATCAAAAGATTTTTTACTGCTTGTTCTTATCTCTTTTGTTATAGCTGTACCTGTTGCATGGTGGGGTATGAATAAATGGTTGCAGGATTTTGCGTACCGGATTAATATCGGCTGGTGGATTTTTATTGTTGCAGGAGTCATTGCTTTATTGATTGCGTTAGTAACTGTAAGTTTCCAGGCAATTAAAGCAGCAATTGCTAACCCGGTTAAGAGTTTACGAACTGAATAAATAAGTTGTCATGATAAAAAATTATTTCAAAACGGCTTTCCGTTTTCTTTTAAAAAATAAAACTTTCAGTTTTATTAATATCATTGGATTATCCGTAGGCACGTTGTGTTGTTTGTATATATTGTTATATGTACAGCAACAATATAGTTATGATAAACATCACAAAAACGCAAAAGATATTTATCGTATAACTTCTGCATTAAAATTGCCTGGGGATAACCATGTTAATGCATCTTGCTCGCCGCCTACTGCACCGGCTATGAAAAATGATTTTGCAGAAGTAGAACAATTTACACGGGTAGTGCCCTCACTGGGTGTAACACAATATTTAATTCATTATAATGAAAAATCGTTAAGCGAAAAATCAGTCGTCTTTGTAGATTCAACATTCTTTGACATATTCAGTTATCATTTTATTTATGGAAACCCTGCAAACGCTTTAGTGCAGCCTTATACTTTAGTCTTAAATAGAACACTGGCTGAAAATATTTTTGGTAATGAAAACCCAATCGGGAAACAAATAGAACTTGACTACTCGTATGGAAAAGATAAATATACAGTGCAGGGTGTGTTTGATGAAAGCCAGGGCAAATCTCATATCCATGCCAATATATATATTACGATGAATGGCGGTGGCATGGGCAGTTATGCCCGTAATAATGATTCATGGGCGGGTAACAATTTTGCTTATTCCTATATTAGATTAAAACCCAATGCAAGTGCTGCTGCTTTGGAATCTAAACTTCCTGCGTTTTTAAAAAAATACGGACAGGAACAACTGAAAGCTTTGGGAATGGAAAAACAATTACATCTGCAGCCAGTGACATCCATTCATACGACACTGGGATTTGAACATGAAATGGATAAGACTGCAAACACAGCCTTTTTATACATTTTAATATTGATTGCAGCTTTAATACAAATTATCGCCTGCATTAATTTTATGAATCTTACTACTGCAAGTTCATCTATAAGAGCTAAAGAAGTAGGGGTAAGAAAAGTGATTGGCGCCGGCAAATTTCAATTAATAAAACAATTCCTGACTGAATCCATTTTGTTATCGTTGATAGGCGTTTTATTATCCATCCCTTTGCTTTGGTTTTCGTTACCTTATCTCAATCAAATTACAAATGCTGATATTTCGGTATCATTTATTTCAGAATATCGCTTATGGTTAATGTTGGCAGCTTTAGTTATATTCACGGGTTTAATCGCCGGCAGTTATCCTGCATTCTATCTCTCGGCATTCAAATCGATAAAAGTTTTAAAAGGAAATTTTACTAGCCAGATTTCTGCGGTTGGCATTCGCCGTGCCTTGGTTGTATTTCAGTTTGTATTATCTGTCACGCTGATTTCCGTCATCATAATTATTTACAGCCAGCTCAACTTTATAAAAAACAAAGACATTGGGTTTGAAAAAAATCAAAAACTGGTATTTACTTTTCATACCAATGAAACAAGGAACAAAAGCAAAACATTTGCTGATGATTTGCGCCAGCTCGCAGAAATAAAAGCGGTAAGCCGTGCAAATAATTATCTCAGTCAACCCATATTAAACGACTGGACTTTTTATAAACCCGGAGACGACATGGCTACGGGGCAAGTAGCTCAATTTATGATGACTGACCAATTTTTTGTTCAGGCCAATGGGATTAAAATTATTAGCGGTAGGGATTTCAGAGCAAATGATTCGGGTAGGGTGCTGATTAATGAGATGATGGCTAAAAAAATGGGATTGAATATTGAAACGGCAATAGGAACCAGTATTTATTCAAAACAAATAGAGCCAACGCCGGAGAGTTTTGAAATAGCAGGCATCATGAAAGACTTTAATTTTAATTCGCTACATGAAGAAGTAAAACCAATGCTTTTACGTTTCAATGACAAAGACCAGTTTTTATCGAACATAATTGCAAATGTCAGCTCCACGGATTACAAATCGTTATTAAAAAACATAGAAATTGTTTGGAAAAAGAATTTACCCGAAGCCCCGTTTGAATATTCTTTTTTGGATGATGAAGTACAAAAGCAATACGAATCAGAAATTACATTATCAAAAATTATAAATGCATTTACAGTAATAGCCATTTTCATTTCCTGTCTTGGATTATTTGGATTGGCAACATTCAGTGCGGAGAACAGAAGAAAGGAAATTGGTATCCGCAAAGTTCTTGGCGCAAGTGTTACCGGAATTACAACATTATTATCCAAAGATTTTATAAAATTAGTAGCTATCTCCATTGTTATAGCCACACCTATTGCGTGGTGGTCAATGGATAAATGGTTACAGGTATTTGCCTTCAGAGTTGAAGTCAGCTGGTGGATGTTTGCAATAGCCGGAATAATTGCAATTACAATTGCCATCATAACTGTAAGCTTTCAGGCAATCAAAGCTGCCGTTGCCAACCCGGTGAAAAGTTTAAGAACAGAATAAAAATATTGTCATGATAAAAAATTATTTCAAAATAGCGTGGAGAAATATTTTCCGAAATAAAATCAGCAGTATTATTAATGTTGCCGGGTTATCAATCGGGATTGCCTGTGTTATCCTGATTGCGCTTTTTGTTCAGGATGAAAAAAAGTTTGACCGTTTTTTTTCTAATGCCAATCGCATTTACCAGGTAAATCTTGATGGAATAATGGGTGGACAGGCTAACTATGTATCGAACACTCCTCCGGCAGTCGGCCCCGCATTAAAAGAATCATTCCCTGAAATAGCTGCCTATACAAGATTTTTTGTGATGGGCCGTGAAGTAGTCAGCAATGAAGCGGGAAATGGAGAACAAAAACATTTTACTGAAAATAATTTCCTTGCTGTTGATTCTAATTTTTTAGAAGTGTTTGATTACACAATAAAGGAAGGCAATGCTTCTACTTGTTTTCAAAAACCGAATTCTGTTGTTCTTACTGAATCTACTGCAAAAAAATATTTTGGCAACACAGGTGCTATCGGAAAAAATCTTTTACTCGACGAATACAAAGAACCTTTTGAAGTAACGGCTGTTCTGAAAGATATTCCGGAGCAGGCCACTATCAGGTTCGATTTATTGATTCCTACTTCTGCATGTCCGCCGGTAAAGAGGTTTAGCTGGAGTTGGGTTTGGCTGCAGATGAACACTTATGTATTGCTGAATAAAAATGTGGCAAACAATCAAGAAGCTATCCAACGGCTGGAAGCCAAATTTCCTGCGATGGTTAAAGTGCAGGCAGCAAATGCATTTAAGAGGATAGGTCAGCCCATTGATGAGTTTTTGAAAAAAGGTGGTAAATGGGATTTTCATTTACAACCATTGACCAGTGTACATTTATATTCTGCCGGTATCATTTCTCCTTTTCTTACCACATTGGGTGATATTAAATATGTATACATTTTTTCTGCTATTGCTTTATTCATCATGATACTGGCCTGTGTAAATTTTATGAACCTGAGTACGGCACAGTCATCCAAAAGAGCAAAAGAAGTTGGCATCAGGAAAGTGCTGGGGTCAGAAAGAAAACAATTGGTCTGGCAGTTTTTAACAGAAGCTTTATTGTACAGCTTTATCTCAACACTGGTTGCACTGATACTGGCTGCACTGATGCTGCCAGTTTTTAATTCAATAGCAGGCAAGGCTCTTGCCTTTAGTTCACTATTTACTACAGGAACCTGGCTCATGATTTTAGTCATCATGATTATTACTGGCTTTTTAGCCGGTAGTTATCCTGCATTTTACCTGACAGCATTTAATCCTGTTTATGTCCTTAAAGCCGGAAAATCTTCTAACAGTTTTTCCAGTTTATTCATCAGGAATGGATTGGTTGTTTTTCAATTTATAGTTTCCATAGCACTTATTATCTGCACAACGGTTGTGTTTCAGCAATTAGGTTTCACACGGAAGATGGACATGGGATTGCAAAAAGATAATATCATCATCATCCCGAATGCAGAAAAACTGGCCAATGGGACTGAAGAAGTTTTACGCCAGCAACTGTTGGAATTGCCGGGTGTAAAATTTGCCAGCACTACTACCAGCGTTCCTACTAAAAATATTTTTGGCGATGTTTATATACCTGAAGTGGATGGTGTAAAAGAAACACTGGTAAAAGATATTTCACTCAATTCGTTTATGGTGGATGAATCATTTATACCGGCACTCAAAATACAAATCATCAAGGGCCGCAATTTTTCAAAAGATTTTAATGATTCCACTTCGGTTATCGTTAATGAAACCACTGTAAAACAAATTGGCTGGAATGAGCCTCTTGGAAAATTTATTACGTACCCGGGAAACAGAGACCAGCGTTTCCAGGTAA
>JANLSA010000188.1:0-2386 GCA_031362085.1 Bacteroidota bacterium
AATATGCGGAGGCTGCGCATTATTAACTTGCTTGGTGCTATTACATTTGTTTGTTACGGAATATTATTAAACAATAATCAGCCAATTATTATCCCCAATGTGTTTATCACCTGCATCCAGGTTTATTATTTATTTATTAAGAAAATGGATGATGGAAAAAAGAAAGATGAATGAGTAATGATTTTTTAGTCAACCTACTATACATAAGACCTTTGTTATAGGCTGTTTTTTTTCTTTTTAACTATTGCTGCAAATATATTAAAGTCGTTTTTCTTTGTCAAAGTAGCTAAGTTTGAATAAAGAAACTGTGCTTCGTCATAATTTTTGTTTATTTCAAGAGACCAGGCTTTGAAATAAATACTCTGTAATGCGTATTGGTCTAATTTAATTGCATTATCAAAGTCTTTTAATGCATTAACTAAGTCTGAAATTTGAAAATACAATACGCCACGTTGAGTGAAAAAATCTGAGCTCCATGTTTTGGTGTCGCTTTTACTCATGTTGCTGATTGCAGCATTGATTGAGTCTTTATCAAGTCCCTGTAAAGCTGAATATCGTAAAGTATCCATAAGATTGTAATATGGTTTGCAACTGTAAATCATGCTAACTGAGATACGACTATAAAGTTCTTTCCCAAATTTATTACCCGTCTGATCAGAAGTGTCATTATAAAGTGCCTTACACTCCTTTAGTATTAAGTCACTGTTTTTTTCTATTGCTTTTTGGAAACAACTAAGAAAATCTTCTTCAACCAAATTTTTTGTCTGACTAATGCAATTGCATATATCAGATGAAACAATTTTTTCTAATGTGTCTTGTCCAAATGAGTTTGGTGTAATTAAAACTGAAATTATTAGTATTAGTGTTCTCATAAAATGACCTAAAACAAATAAATATACGCTAATCTTAGTCTAAATATTTCTTGATTATCAGCGAAAATTTATAGAAGAATAATTATCTACTAGCGGATTTTAGCCGGTACCAACTCCTTACTCCCGGCTGTATAAACATAAAACCCTTCACCGCTTTTCACGCCCAATTTACCAGCAGCAACCATATTTACTAATAAAGGACAAGGAGCATATTTAGGATTTCCAAAACCATCCTGTAAAACTTTTAGGATAGAAAGACAAACATCAAGACCTATAAAATCTGCCAGTTGTAAGGGCCCCATCGGATGTGCCATACCCAGTTTCATTATGGTATCTATTGCTGATACATCGGCTACACCTTCATACAAACTGTAAATGGCTTCATTAATCATCGGCATTAAAATACGGTTGGCAATAAAACCGGGATAATCATTTACCACGCAGGGTATTTTGCCTAACTGTTTGCTTAATGCAACAATTGTTTCAGTAACTGCTGCACTCGTTGCATACCCATTTATTATTTCTACTAATTTCATTACGGGTACGGGATTCATAAAGTGCATACCTATCACTTTATCCGGACGGTTGGTAGTGTGTGCAATTTTTGTAACAGAAATAGAAGAAGTATTAGTAGCAAGTATTGCATGTTTAGGTGCAAAGTCATCGAGCTGATCAAATATTTTTAATTTCAAATCAATATTTTCGGTTGCGGCTTCCACTACCAGGTCAGCATCCTGAACTCCATCACTGAGGTTGCCAATACAAATAATGTTTGCCAATGCCTGTTTTTTTTGATCCTCGGTGGCAGCACCTTTTGCAATTTGCCGATCAAAATTTTTATTGATAGCTAAAACGGCTCTGTCTAATTGTGCAAGTGAAATATCTACAATGGTTACTTTAAAACCGGCTTGGGCAAATACATGGGCAATTCCATTTCCCATGGTACCAGCGCCTATAACAGAAATATTTTTCATTAGAAAGAAGTTTGTATTGCAAGATAACAAGAATAGCGAATTCAGAATTATTCAGAAGCGAAACTAAGTATTGGACATTTATACTTACTTATCAAATGTACACTTACAATTTTCAATATAAAATTTTCAATTTGCAATCATTTACAGTTCCCTCAACCAGATATTCCTGAAACTTACAAGGTCTCCATGATCCTGCAATACAATTGGTTCTTTGTTCTTGTGCATTTCATATTTTGAAATTCCTATATAAGCAGTACTGCCCCAAATTTCAATATTGTTTTGCACTAATACTCCATTTTGCAGTATCGTAACTCTAGCCGCAGATTTTACGGTACTATCTGTATTGAATTGCGGAGCAGTAAAAATAATATCATAACTCTGCCATTCACCCGGGGGGCGACAAGCATTTACCAAAGGCATTCTTTGTTTATAGATACTGGCTGCCTGTCCATTGCTGTACGTTCTGTTATTATAATTATCCAACACCTGTACTTCATATCGGCCCATTAAAAATATGCCGCTATTGCCACGTCCCTGGCC
>JANLSA010000195.1:0-1514 GCA_031362085.1 Bacteroidota bacterium
GTTGATTTGCTTGGTCATGGTTGCTCAAGTGGTATATCCGCTTCTGATAGAGCAAAAACAGTTCAGGCATTAATTAATCCTGCTACCGATCCGAAAGACTTAGGAAGACCCGGACATATTTTTCCCTTACGTGCAAAAAAAGGAGGGGTGCTCAGAAGATCGGGGCATACGGAAGCTGCAGTTGATCTTTCAAGACTTGCTGGACTGGAAGCAGCGGGTGTATTGGTTGAAATAATGAATGAAGATGGAACCATGGCAAGATTGCCACAATTAGAAGATGTGGCAAAGCATTTTGATTTTAAAATTATTTCTATCAAAGATTTAATTGAGTATCGTTTAAAACGTGATTCGCTGATTGAAGAAATTGTGAGAGTGAATATGCCAACAAAATATGGCGATTTTCAATTGGTAGCTTTTCGTGAAAAGAATTCAAGCAATGAACATCTTGCATTAATAAAAGGAGAATGGAATAAAGATGAACCAGTATTGGTGAGAGTGCATAGCAGTTGTTTTACAGGAGATATTCTGGGATCACTTCGTTGCGATTGTGGCGATCAACTGCACAAAGCAATGGAGATGGTAAATGCAGCAGGTAGTGGTGCTATATTATATATGAATCAGGAAGGCCGGGGTATCGGGTTGCTGAATAAATTAAAAGCATACAAACTACAGGAAGGTGGTATGGATACGGTAGAAGCAAATCTTCATCTTGGTTTTAGCATGGATCAACGGGATTATGGGGTAGGTGCACAAATATTAAGACATCTGAATATTTCTAAACTCAAATTGATAAGTAACAACCCGAAAAAAAGAGTAGGGCTTGTAGGATATGGTTTGGAGATAGTGGAAAATATTCCACTCGAAATAATTCCCAATCCGCATAATGAAAAGTATTTAACCACCAAGCGGGATAAACTTGGCCATGAGATTTTGTAGAGAAGTAATTCAGAATTGGGAACCTGCCTGACGGTAGGTTGGTTAGGCTTTACTATGATTTTTTGGACAATGTGATCAACAATGATTGGTGATTTTGAATTTTTTAAAATAAATATATAGTTTGCCTGAGTCTTGTCAATTCCAGTCCGCCGTTGGCGGAGAGGAATTTCAGAGAAATTGAAAAGTGAATGTATTTTAATTTAACAGGGTTTCAATATTTGAAGCCTTTGAGATGCTTTCCCGAATAATCGGGACAAGCTGTTCCTCAGCATGACAACCCTCCAAGAGATTTATGATTCTTTTTGTACTCGAAATGCAATTTTTTTTTTTGTAGGACGACAATAAGAAAAAAGACAATATTCAATAATCAACACTAAAGCGGTTTTCAATTTGCAATTTTCAATTTAAAATTTTCAATTCTTTTTGAATACTATCTGTATTTGATTCCGGAATTATGATGATTGGCTGCGGGTTATTTTTTTTACCCAAACCAAATAAATCCCAAAAGCGGTTTGCATCTCTGCGATAAGAGAAGCCTGCACCTTGCCGGGTGGCCCGTACGGATTGGTTTATTAAAT
>JANLSA010000217.1:0-2025 GCA_031362085.1 Bacteroidota bacterium
AAAGTTTAAAAGTAAAAACAAAATAGACCCGGCAGTTTTATACATATTATCTGCACCAGCTCATCATAAATATGCTAATAGACTGATGAAAAAAGAAAAAGCATCACCGGTGAATTTGGGTGATTTATCTACTTCGAACAAAAGAACGATATATAAATACATTCACAATGATGGAATACAAAGCTGCCAGTTGGTAATGGGTTTAACGATATTGGATGAAGGTAGTATTTGGAATTCTGTTCCTCCTCATACACATACAAGAAGGATGGAGGCGTATTTCTATTTTAACCTTAATGAAACGCAAAGAGTATTTCATTTTATGGGCGAACCACAAGAAACAAGGCATCTTGTTGTTGCTAATCATGAAGCTGTTATATCTGCACCCTGGAGTATGCATTATGGCGTAGGCACAGCTAATTATGGTTTCATTTGGGGTATGGCAGGAGAAAATAAAGAGTTTACGGATATGGACCCGCAGCCAATAGCTTCTCTAAAATAAATATGTAAAAATAAAAAAACTAAAATGTCTAAAAAAGTAGTAACCCTCGGAGAAATCATGTTACGGTTATCAACTCCCGATTTCAAACGCTTTGTACAAGCCGATACATTTGATATTACATACGGCGGTGGTGAAGCCAATGTAGCAGCTGCATTATGTAATTATGGATTAAACGGAACCTTTGTAACAAAAGTGCCCAACAATCCGATTGGCCAGTCAGCTATCAATCATCTGCGTCGCTATGGTGTGGATACACAATTTATCGCAAGAGGTGGAGAACGATTAGGAATTTATTTTTTAGAAACCGGAGCTTCCATGCGGGCATCACAAGTAGTTTATGACAGGGCCGATGCGTCCATTGCTGATGTTGAAGCAAGCGAATTTGATTTTGATAAAATATTGGATGGTGCCAGTTGGTTTCATACAACCGGTATTACACCTGCTTTGAGTGATAAAGCAGCTGCGTTAACCGAAGCAGCACTTAAAGCAGCCAGAGCAAAAGGTATTACTACCAGTATTGACTTGAACTTCAGAAAAAAATTATGGACAAAAGAAAAAGCTCAAAAAGTAATGACGCAATTGTGCCAGTATGTTGATGTTTGTATCGGCAATGAAGAAGATGCGGATACTTGTTTAGGATTTAAAGCAAAAGATACGGATGTAACAAAAGGTGAGCTAAACCTGGAAGGGTTTAAAGATGTGTTCAAACAAATGAAAGAAAAATTTGGCTTTAAATTTATTGCATCGTCATTAAGAGAAAGTCATAGTGCAAGTGATAACGGCTGGAGTGCATTGGTATATGATGGCAATGAATTTTATCATACCAAACAATATAATGTAAGAATTGTAGACCGTGTTGGTAGTGGTGATTCATTTGCAAGCGGTTTGATTTATGGACTGGTAACAGGAATGCCAATGCCAGATGCTGCAGAGTTCGGAGTGGCGGCAAGTGCATTAAAGCATACGATACCCGGCGATTTAAACCATGCCACTTTAAGCGATGTAAAAGATTTAATGACAGGAGATGGAAGTGGAAGGGTGCAGCGGTAAGAATTAGTTAACCGGCTTTAGTTCCCTGAGCATCGTCCCTTCAACCAACTGGCGGACTCTTGTACTACGGGTAACCTGCCTACCGGCAGGCAGGTTCTATTCATCAACAAAAAAAAGAAACAAATGATTATTGACTCACTTAATAACGCATCAAAATATTTTCCCCTTCATCCTTTATTTGCAAAAGCATTTGAATTTATTAATGCAACAGATTTAGTAAATGCTCCGGATGGTAAATCCGATATTGCAGATGGATTAAAGGCCATCTTTAGCAATGCTCCCGGAAAAACAATTGCATCGAGCCTGGCAAAATTTGAATGTCATGATAAAAATATAGACATACAGTTTTGTATTAATGGATTGGAAACGATTGGTTGGAAATCAAGGTCAACATGTATAACACCCAATGGCGATTACAATGAAGAAAAAGATGTACGTTTCTTCAACGATGAACCGGATATGTTCTTTCAATTAAC
>JANLSA010000228.1:0-5101 GCA_031362085.1 Bacteroidota bacterium
GTTAATTCCCACTCGTTGATACCTATTATTCCATCAAATTTCTTTGCGCTTAATGTATGAATGATATTACTGATTAAAACATAAGAAAGCTGGCTATAGTTATCTTCATCATTCCATATAAAAACAGCCTGCCGGCTGGTATTGCCAAATAAAACAGAACATTTTATTATTTCTTTTTCAGAAAAATAATAGTAATCCTTTTTTACATTGGCAGCGCCAAAAAATCCAACCAGGTATTCATGCGAGTCAAAATTTAAAAGATCTTCAGCATGCTGAATTGTGGCAGGCAGTGGAAGTTCTTTCTTCTTTAATAAAAATGTGTACAAAGGAATTCCATCTTGTATACCCGGTATCGCTTCTATCGTAATATTTTTTTTCAGAAAAAGAATTGAAGATGCCCTGTTTATATCAACCTTATCGGCATAAGAAAATCCGGATTTGATAATTCTTTTTTTGCCCTCGATATATTCATTCACTGAGGTAGTGTGCAAGATAAAATATTTTGAATATTCTTTTTTATAAAAATCGATACTGCGGATAGTAAGGGTGTCTTTTTTATTCTTTTTTCTCTTTTCAATAAAACTTGTACTTGTTAAATCATTAAACGGAATTTTATTTTTTGTAGTGAACCCATTTTTATTCATGAATTGATCAATATTTTTTGCAGTTAGTGTTGACAAAGTAAGCAGATCATCAACTGTAAATGGCTGGCTGCTTACCTGAAAGGAACTAACAATGTGTAAAAAGAAAAAAACCAATAATTGTTTCATTATTAAAAATGTTCTTCTAAAATGAGTGCTGGTTTTTTAAAAGGAATCCGGGATAAGAATGATTAGTAACCGGGTGCTTTGCATCGGGTGATTAGTTGTTCGAAATTAATTATTTTTTTCAACGTAAAGAAATCTTCTTATTGCAATACTTCATTAACCTTAGTGCTTTACTATATGCTTACTCCAGTTACTTTTCTTTATCTTCAAATATTATTTATTGCAAATGTCACAAACCCGCCAACTCGCAGCCATTATGTTTACCGACATTGTTGGATACACAGCATTGATGCAGGAAAATGAGGCTGAAGCTGCGATTGTACGTCTGCGTCATCGTGAAGTTTTTCAAAAAGAACATGAACGTTTCCATGGAGAAGTATTGCAGTATTATGGAGACGGTACACTGAGCATTTTTAAAAGCGGCGTAGAAGCGGTGGAATGTGCAATTGCGATGCAGCAACAATTCAATAGTAGCCAACCCGTACCGTTGAGAATTGGAATTCATTTGGGAGATATTGTTTACGATAAGAAAGATATATACGGCGATGGTGTTAACCTGGCTTCCCGCATTGAGAGTATGGGAATTCCCGGATCAATTTTAATCTCAGATAAGCTGAATGATGCTGTAAAAAATCAAAATAAAATTTCCACAAAATCATTGGGATTTTTTGAATTAAAAAACATAAAAGACCCTTTAGAAATATTTGCTATAGCAAACAGGGGTATAAAAATACCAGAGCGGTCGGAATTGAAAGGCAAAATGAAGGAAACCAAAAAATCAATTGCCGTGTTGCCATTTATTAATATGAGTGCTGACCCGGAAAATGAATATTTCAGTGATGGCATGGCTGAAGAAATTTTAAATGCACTGGTTAAAGTAGAAGGATTGCTGGTGACTGCCCGGACTTCTTCATTTCATTTTAAAGGAAAAAATATTGATGTAAGGGAAATAGGAACACAACTTGGTGTAACGCATGTTCTGGAAGGCAGTGTTCGAAAAGCCGGTAACCGGGTTCGTATCACTGCCCAGTTAGTAAGTAGCATAGATGGCTATCATTTATTTTCTGAAACATACGACAGGACTTTGGAAGATATTTTTCTTGTACAAGATGAGATTGCTTCAAAAATCACCAACCGTCTCCGGGAGCATCTTGGCGAAGTACAACACAGCCTGCCATTAGTAAAAGCAGCTACTATGAATATGCAGGCCTACGAAACTTACCTGCAGGGATTGTATTTTTTTAATCAATGGGGAGATGAAGCCATGGGTAAAGCCATTCCGTATTTTGAAAAAGCCATTGAAATGCAAACTGATTTTGGTTTACCACATGCCCGGTTAGGACTATGTTATGTGTTCCAGGCATTCGGAGGAAAAATATCTTGGGAAATAGCAAGAACTAAAGCCATGTTGCATTTTGAAAGAACCCGGCAATTGGGAACCGAAACACCGGAAGCTTATTTTGCCCATTTTATTTTTTATACTTTTCATCAGTGGAACTGGGTAGCAGCCTTAGAAGTAACTAAAAAAGGTTTGGAGCTTTTCCCCAATAACGCAAGCTTGTATCATGCTCTTTCCACATTGTACTATATCAGTGGAGATAAAACTGCCCGTGTTGAAACACATAAGAAAGGATTAGAAATAGACCCCTTATCTGTCGAAATGATATTTTTTATGGGAGTGGCTTATATCTGGAGTCTTGAATTTGAAAAAGCAGAACCCTTTCTGAATAAAGTATTGGAATCAGTACCCAATCACAGAACTGCATTGGAATATAAAGGCTGGATTGCAGCTTTTAATGGAGAATATGAGAAGGCTCTCACAATTTTTGAAAAACTGGAACCGGCAATTGGTTATCGTTTACACCGCTACACCTGCCTGGGTTGGGTTTATTTTAAACTGGACAAAAAAGAAAAAGCAGAAATTTGTTTACAGGAAGTTATTTACCTTGAGGAGCATCAGTCTGCAGGATTCTCTTTAGATATTGCGGTTCTCTATACCTGTTTTGATGATTTTGATAAAGCTTTTTATTATTTGGAAAAAGCAATCAAAAATAAAGTTGGAGATTCTATGATGTGCAGATCTGATTTGTTTCTGACCCCTTTAAAAACGGATCAACGATTTAAGAATATCGAAGAATTAGTTGGGCAAGTGCCGTTTAGTGTTTATGAATATTCCGTAAAATGAATTATTTATAAATTTTGATAGTTTAATTTTTACTTTATAAAAGATTTTTTTTTCATTTATAGATAAGTTATTCAAATGTCTCAATCCCGCCAGCTCGCAGCCATCATGTTCACCGACATCGTCGGGTATACAGCTTTAATGGGTAAGGACGAACAAAAAGCTTTTTCTATCCTTAATAATAATCGTGAGTTACAAAAACCAATCATTGAACAATACAATGGCCGCTGGATAAAAGAATTGGGTGATGGCGTAATGGCAAGTTTCAATACGGTTTCCGATGCGGTAAATGCCGCTATAAAAATTCAGGAAGCCTGTAACATTTCCAACGATTATTTATTACGTATCGGTATTGATTTAGGCGAAGTCGTTTTTGAAAATGAAGATGTATTTGGAGATGGTGTAAATATTGCTTCCCGCATACAGGCCATTGCAACTCCCGGCAGTATCTATATTTCTGAATCGGTAAAAAATAATGTATCAAATAAAAAAGATATTCATACAAGATTTGTTATGCAGGAAACATTGAAGAATGTAAAAGAACCCGTACGGATATATGAAGTGATAGTTTACCGGGCAAAAATTGCAGACGGACCTGATGGAAATAAAGAAACAGATATTCCGGTAACAGTGTTTGAAACAATTGGAAAAACACCTGAAAAAAGTGTGGCTGTTTTACCATTTGTAAATATGAGTAATGATCCGGAACAGGAGTATTTCAGTGATGGAATATCTGAGGAAATCATTAACTCGCTGGCTCATTTAAAAGAATTGAGAGTAGCTGGAAGAACTTCGTCGTTTCACTTCAAAGGGAAAAGTATGGACTTACGTGAAATCGGTGAAAAATTAAATGTACGTACAATCATGGAAGGCAGCGTACGTAAACAAGGAAACAAACTCAGAATAACGGTTCAGTTAATTAATGTTGAAAACGGTTTTCACCTTTGGTCAGAAAAATATGACAGGGAAATTAATGATGTCTTTGCAATACAAGATGAGATTGCGATGGTAATTACCGAAAAATTAAAAGTTTCATTACTGGAAGATGAAAAAGCAATAATCGTTAAGAGCCCTACAAAAGACCATGAAGCGTATGATCTGTATTTAAAAGGCCGGTATTATTTTAATAAAAGAGGTGTACATATATTTAAAGGGCTTGAATATTTTCAGCAGGCGGCAGAGAAAGATCCCAATTATATTTTAGCTTATTCAGGTATGGCTGAATGTTATTCAATATTGGGGTTTTACAGTATAATCCCTGCACATGTTGCAATGCATAAAGCAAAACTAAATGCTGAAAAAGCATTAAAGCTGGATCCTGCACATTCGGAAGCAATTACCACGTTAGCTTTTATCAATGGCTTCTATGACTGGAACTGGACAGAAGCAAAGGAAAAATTTCAACTTGTTTTTAAACTTAAACCGAATTATGCTCCGGCTCATTACTGGTATAGTTATTATTTATCATTCGTGGAAGCTAAGTTTGAAGAATCTATTCAAGTAGCAAAAAAAGCTGCAGAACATCTGGAACCGTTTGTGGCAATATCTCATCATGTATTAGCCTTTGTATATAATAATGCAGGAAAATTTGAAGAAGGTTTGCTGGCTTCCAAAGTAGCTATTGAATTGGATCCAACTGCTTTCCCGGGATTCAGAACCTTAGGAAATAGTTTAGCAGGACTTAAAAGATTTGACGAAGCAATTGAAGCATTAACTACTTCAGTCCTGCTTTCAGGAAGACACCCATGGACATTGTCTGAGCTTTGCTGTGTTTACATACTAGCAGGTAATATAACAGAAGCGCAAAAAATAATGGATGAACTGGTAACACGTTCTCAGTCTCAGTATATACCCGGATTGTTTGCTCCCGCATATCATTTAAAAGACTATGATAAGGCAATTGAAGCTTTGGAAAAGGCATTTGTTGAACATGACGGATCGCTTATAACTATGAAAGTGGATCCTATCAGTACTTTTATAAAAACTGATCCACGTTTTCAATCATATTATAAACGAATGAATTTCCCTGAATAAATTATTTTAAATATATAAATGTCTCAATCCCGTCAGCTCGCCGCCATTATGTTCACCGACATCGTCGGGTACACGGCATTAATGGGAAATGACGAACAAAAAGCTTTTGACTTATTAA
>JANLSA010000250.1:0-24817 GCA_031362085.1 Bacteroidota bacterium
GAGAATAAAAGATCATGTGGTAGAACAAAAAGTTCATTAAAGACCTGCCTGCCGGTAGGCAGGTTTGGAGTACCGCTCCTTCTCCGTCAGGAGAAGGAGATGGAGGATTAGGCCGAACGATAAACAAAAAACTAAAAACGATAAACTGTTACGATGGGCAAACCAACAGGATTTTTAGAATTTACAAGAGAGCTTCCATCAAAAAGAAAAGTGGAAGAGCGGCTGAATGATCACAAAGAATTCATTGAGCGGTACAGTGACGAAAAGCTGAACCAACAAAGTGGCCGTTGCATGAACTGTGGTATTCCTTTTTGTCATAACGGATGCCCGCTGGGAAATGTAATTCCAGAATTCAATGATGCAGTCTATAATAAAGAATGGAAAGAAGCGTACGAAATATTAACATCTACCAATAACTTCCCTGAGTTCACCGGAAGAATTTGTCCTGCACCATGCGAGACAGCTTGTGTGCTTGGTATCAATCAACCCGCTATTGCAATTGAAGAAATAGAAAAACATATTATTGAAATTGCATTTGACAGAGGATTTGTTCAGGCTAAAAAAATAAATAAACGCAGTGGAAAAAAAGTAGCAGTAGTAGGAAGTGGCCCTGCTGGTTTAGCTGCAGCAGCACAATTAAATTATGCAGGACATGCCGTAACCGTTTTTGAAAGAGATGACAGGCCCGGTGGTTTATTGCGTTATGGTATTCCTGATTTTAAATTAGAAAAATGGGTAGTAGAGAGAAGAATAAAATTGATGGAAGAAGAAGGAGTGGTTTTTAAATGTAATGCCAATGTGGGTGTGAATATAAATGTGAATGATCTGCTGAGAGAATTCCATGCAATTGTACTGGCTAATGGTTCTACTGTTCCAAGAGATTTGAATATTCCCGGAAGAGAGTTGAAAGGTGTTCATTTTGCTATGGAGTTTTTGAAACAGCAAAACAAACGCAATGCAAACCTTGATCCATTTGCCAATCCAACTGTTGAAAGCAATATTTATCCCGAAGATATTTTTGCCAACAACAAAAATGTAGTTGTGATTGGTGGCGGTGATACAGGCAGTGACTGCGTGGGAACAAGCAACCGTCATAAAGCAATATCAGTAACACAGTTTGAATTATTGCCAACACCGCCAAAAGACAGAACAGCATTTATGCCCTGGCCCACTTACCCGATGACATTAAAAACATCATCATCACATGAAGAAGGTGCCAACAGGAAATGGGCAATCGCAACCAAAGAATTTATCGGTGATGAAAATGGAAATTTAAAAGCATTAAAGATTGTTGACCTGGAATGGAAGATTACAGAGGATGGAAAGCCTGCTTCTTTTGTAGAACGGGAAGGAAGCGAACAAATAATTCCATGTAAGTTGGCATTGCTTGCAATGGGTTTTACAAATCCGCAGTATGAAGGATTGCTTCAGCAATTGGATGTAGAGTTAGATGAAAGAAAAAATGTTAAGGCTTCTGAAAAAAATTATCTCACTACTATCAATAAGGTATTCGCCGCCGGTGATATCCGCCGGGGTCAGTCATTAGTTGTTTGGGCCATCAGTGAAGGACGTGAATGTGCGAGAAGTATTGATGAGTTTCTTATGGGTTCATCTTTTTTAGAAAGAAAGGATATTGGACAAATGGTTTCTGTTTAACTAATAAAAGGAATTTATAAATGAAAGCTGCTTAATAAAGGCAGCTTTTATTATTTATACCTTTCAAATTCAATAAAACGAACTAAAAGATATAAATTTTCAACAAATTGATTAATATTTTACACATTAAAATAAAATATATTTTATTTTAAAACGAGTGTTAGCTTAATCGTTATGTATTTTTGATTTATTGATTTAAATATAAAATTTTTTAATGTAAAACAACGATTATGAGTAAGAAAACCGCCAAGCAAATTTTACCCTTTCTATTGCTTTCAATGATTGCCCTTGTTGGAATGTTTATAAAACCACAGGCCGATTATGTTCCTGGACCCAACGACCCGCAATATAATAATGCAGATATAGCATGGGTATTAATATCTACAGCTTTGGTATTTTTAATGACACCCGGTCTTGCGTTCTTTTATGGTGGAATGGTAAACCGTAAGAATGTAATCTCAACAATGATAAAAAGTGTTGTTGCAGCAGGTATTGTTGGTGTACTGTGGGTAGTATGCGGCTTCAGTCTTGCATTCGGTGAATCAATAAATGGTTTCATCGGCAACCCATCTACTTATGCTTTTTATAATGGTGTAAAATCAGGTGCTGCATGGCCTTTGGCAAACACAATTCCATTAGGACTTTTTTCATTGTTTCAATTAATGTTTGCAATTATTACACCCGGCCTCGTTGTAGGTGCTGTGGCAGAAAGAATCAAATTCACATCCTATGTATTATTTATTATACTCTTCTCTTTATTAGTCTATGCGCCAGTAGCACACTGGAGCTGGCATCCGGAAGGTTTTCTTGCTAAAATGGGAGCATGGGATTTTGCGGGTGGTACAGTTGTACATATTACGGCCGGTTGTGCAGCATTAGCGGGAGCTATGGTTTTAAAAAGAAGAAAATCGCATATTGAACAAAGAGAAATTCCGCCAGCAAATGTCCCATATGTATTAATTGGTACAGGTTTACTTTGGTTTGGTTGGTTTGGCTTTAATGCAGGTTCTGCAGTTGGGGCTACATCACTTGCCGTAAATGCATTTGCTACTACTACTACAGCTGCTTCAGCTGCAGGTTTAGCCTGGATGTTTTTTGATGTAATAAAAGGTAAGAAACCTTCTGTACTTGCATTTTGTATTGGAGCAGTAGTTGGTTTAGTTGCTATTACTCCGGGTGCCGGTTATGTTGGTATTGCACAAAGTATAATCATTGGTCTTGTTGCTGCTATTGTTTCAAACATTGCAGTAAGTATCAAACAACGTTCATCATTGGATGATACTTTAGATGTATTCCCTTGCCATGGTATTGGTGGTATGGTGGGTATGCTGATGACAGGTATTTTCGCAAACACGGCTGCACATGGAATTGTTGGCGGACCTCAGGGATTATTTTATGGCAATCCAAGCTTCTTTTTCATTCAATTAAAAGCAATGTCAATCGTTGCAGTTTACAGTTTTGTAGTATCGTATGGTATTTTCAAACTCATCAGTGTTATTCTTCCGCTGCGTGTTACTGAGCAGGAAGAAGAAATGGGTCTTGATGAAAGCCAGCATAATGAAAAATATACGCAGGGTACTTTACTTGTACATCATACAAATGGAGAAGTAAAAGAAAAACAAGTTGAAAATTACTAACAATAAAAAAAGGTACAGCCTTAATAAGAACTTCTGACAAAGTTCAAGGCTGTACCAATTATAATAACAATAAAATCTATAACAATGTTACGAAAATTTTTCATGGCAATTACTGTCATTACTGTAAGCCTTTTTACAAATGCACAATTAGCTTCGGTAGCACCGACATTAGATAGTACTGCAATCCCGGCAAGTGAAACAGGGAGCACAAAGCCAATTCTTCTTATTAGCGGTTCGGCCGATATTTATTATAAATATGTTTTTGAAAAAACAAAGGCAAATACGTATACCAGTTTCACAGGATCCCACAACAGTTTTGCTTTAGGTATGGCCAGTGTGAAATTAGAACACAAATCAGATAAAGTTGGTGCTGTGCTTGACCTGGGATTTGGTACCCGTGCGTCAGAGTTCAGTTATAATGATGCTGGAATATTACAGGCTGTAAAGCAATTGTATGTAACCTATTCACCTACCCAATCCTTAAAATTTACAGCTGGTACATGGGCAACACATGTAGGTTATGAGTTAGTCGATCCGCAACTGAATCGAAATTACAGTATGAGTTATATGTTTACAAACGGGCCCTTTACACACACTGGTGTTAAAGCTGATGTAACGAAAGGAAAACATGGCTTCATGCTTGGAGTATCAAATGCAACTGATTTCCGTACTCCACCGGATGGACAGATAAATAAAAAATTCGTAATAGCGCAGTATAGTCTGGCCGCAACTGATAAATTAAAACTTTACCTGAACTATGTTGGCGGGAAATCACCGGACACAGCTAAAATAAGTCAGTTTGACCTGGTAGCCACAGCAAAAATCAGCGATAAGTTCAATATTGGTTATAATGGAACAATACACAATACTCAGTTTTGGAATGGCGCTAAGAATTTAGACGGCTTAAGCTGGTGGGGATCTGCTTTGTATTTGAATGTTGATCCAACAAGCTCGTTTGGATTGACATTACGCGGTGAATACTTTAGTGATAAAAATCATTTGAAATTTACGATGGCCCCTCCAGCAGGTTGTTCCATTTTCGCAACTACACTTTCCGCCAATATCAAAACTGGTGGGTTTATTTTGATTCCTGAATTCAGGATTGATAATTCAAGTGAGAACATATTTACAGATAAAAATGGTGCAGGAAAAAAATCTACAGCTAATTTTTTACTTGCAGCAATTTATTCGTTTTAAATAACAAAAAGATAATTTATCAATTAAGAAATGAATAAAACAATGATTGATATTTGCACTCTAATTTATTTTTAGCAACTATTTTCATATGGCAAGCAATCGTTGAGACCGCCCGTTTCTACGGGTGGTCAATTTTTTTTAATTTATTTAATCCTTATATCCAAAATGAAAAATATTCAAAACCACAGGTTACTTTTTATAAAAGCCCGTATTAACCTATAGAAATTACTTCTTGTAATTAATATTTCACTCCGGTTGTTTTTTCTCTTGCTTACCTAGTTTATCGCCATCCTTCAACGTATTCGCGTGCCAATGATAAAAACTATTTATAGTAAAACATCATTGAGTAACCAATAAAATCAAGTATATGAAAATGAAAATTCTGAAAACAATCAGTTGCGCAGTTATTATGACTCTGTCAACTCAGTTGCTGATTCCTTCAACAGCTGCAGCACAACAAGTAAACAGTATAGAAAAGCCTGTTCTATTTGTACAGTATTTGAAAGAAGAAGATGGCTTTTTATGGTTTAAAGTAACAATTACTCAGCTATCAGAAAAAAAGTCTGTAATGAAAATCCTGGGAAATTACCAGGAAACTCTTTACCGTGATTTTTTTTCGGAGAATAATTACTGCAGAATGTACAAATTTCCAAAAGAAGAAATTGAAACTCTTGAATTCAGTTTTTCCGATGGAAACGAGTTGCAGAAAAAACAGTTTGAAATAAAAACTAAAGTTGAAGAGACTTCTTATGTAAATGAAATAAAACTGAAAAAATAACTCCATTAAACCTTTTATTGACATAAGCATTACCAGCCTGCTGTTTCCACAGCGGGCCTTTTTTTATACGAGAAAGCAATGTATATGATTTCTGTTAAATCGAAATACTTCTGAAAAATGGAAGTCCCGAAGCATCGGGATAAAATGTCGAACTCCTGTATTTACGGAACTCAATCGTTGCAACTTTTCTGATTTAAAAAAATCTTAAGCCGAATTCCGGCCTGCATTAATTATTCCAAACGAACAGCGCATTACTAATTTTTCATAAGTTGACTTACCCGGTATATTCAGCATTTGCTCTTCCAACTCTCTTACTTTTGTGATGGCAAATTGCTGCATCGTAATTAAGGGTAAAACAATTCTTTCCCGCATTTGAATGGATAAAAGATCTACCGGATAGTCCGCCATTAATTCTGGTTTTCCCGATAGCATAATCACATACCGTTTTGTTAACTCAAATTCATAATAAATTTTATTCCGTATTTCACCATACACCGGGTGTTTCGATAAAAATTCTGTCAACGGAAAATAACATTTACGCATTGCCATTTCACTGTTATCGATCAGTGTCTTAAAAAATAATGATTCACGATATAATTTTTTTAACTGATTCCATTTCCCTTCCTCTTCCATTTTTTTTAATGCTGACCCAAGCCCATAATATCCCGTTACATTTTGTTTTAGCTGGCTCCAGGATCCAACATAGGGAATAGCACGAAGATCTTTTAATGTAAAGCGGGATGTAGCTCCTCTTTTTGCTGGCCGGGAACCAATATTTGTTTCGGCATAAAAACGTAATGCACTTGCATGACTTAAATAATCAAGAAAGTAAGGATGGTCTTTTAATTCGCAATATGCAGTATAACTTTCAACTGCAAGTGACTGCAATAAATGTTCTTCCTGTTTATCCAAGGTAGTTTCTTTTGTAGAAAACAGTTCATTGGATATCCCTGCATTCATCAGTTGCTCAATATTAAATTGTGCAGCGTCAATTGTTCCAAAATTTGAACTCACTGTTTGCCCCTGCACAGTTAGTTGAATTTCCTTATTGGCAATATTTTTTCCCATGGATGCATAAAACTTATGCGTCTTACCACCGCCTCTTGCAGGCGGACCTCCCCGACCATCAAAGAACAATACATCAATATTATTTTGCCTGGAGATTTTTGTAAGCTCTTCTTTTGCTTTATAAATACTCCAGTTAGCCATCAGGTAACCGCCATCTTTTGTACCATCACTAAAACCAAGCATGATAGTTTGTTTGTTACCCCTGCGCTTAAGATGATTTCCATACGCCGGATTGCTGTATAACTCACGCATCACAGCTGATACATTTTGCAAATCATCAATTGTTTCAAACAGCGGAATGATGTCAACATTTATTTCATCATCCTTATATCCGTTTAATAAAAACAATTCCATCACTTCCAATACATTCTTTGCACTGTTGCACTGGCTGATGATATACCGGTTGCATCCCGATTCGCCATTATCCTTCTGTATTGTTTTAATTGCGGAGAAAGATGCAATCGTTTCTTTCACCATTTCTACCGTAACCGACTCTATTTCTTCCATCTCTTTATTTGAATAAGAAGGAATAAGTTGAAATGCTGTTTCGGGATTTTGTTCCTGGATTGTTTTCAAGACTCTTGTGTGTATGTAACTATCCTGGCGAATATCCAATGATGTGAAATGTAATCCAAACAACTCAACTTTGTTAGCAAGATTTTCAACTAAATGAACAAACAGGCTGTTGTGTTGATAAATCAATGTTTGCCTGATTTGTCCAAGCGTGGCAAGTATTTCTTCTTTTGTAATATCTGTTCTGGAACCAGGAATAAAAATATTATTGTAAAGTTTTTTTTCCAGTTCAGCTAGTACATTTTCCACACCATCAAAAGTTAATCTTCTTCTGATACGACGTACTTCCAAATAATAACATTTAATAATACTCCCCCGCAATGCGTCTGCAACCTTCAACGTAGTTTCAGTTATAACAAATGGATTTCCATCTCTGTCACCACCTGGCCAAAATCCCATTTTTAAAACTGTGTTGTCCTTATTTACTTCATTCGCAAAATTTCTTTTCATAAAACCTGCAATTCTTCCGGCAGCAGGATAAAAAACATTTTCCAGATACCAAATCAAACTTACTGCTTCATCATAAGGTGTTGGTTTTTGCTTTTTAAAGAAAGGCGTTTTACCTAATTGCTGAAGATACTGATTAATGAGAGTTACATTATTATCAGCAATAGCTCTCGACAAATCATTGATAATACCTAATACGGCTCCCGGATAAAATTGTGTAGGATGTGCAGTTAAAACTAATCGTACAGAAAAATCTTTTAATTTTTTTTCCAGTTCCTTTTCTTTAGCACTTGTTTCTATTTCTGTTTTTAAATGATGAAGTGTTCCTGATCCATTCATATCATGCACTTTACTGAAAGCTGCATCTTCCAGAGCATCGAATAAAACAACCTGCCTTTCGGCATATTGCACAAAGCGAAATAATAAATCCAACTGCTCCTGCTCTGTTTTATAAGTTGTGTGCTTATCAAAAAATTCCTGTATTATTTCTGAAGGACTTTGTTTCTTTTTAAACCCGTCTTCGATAAGTGTAAGTAATAAGGATAACAAAATACCAGTACGTTCTATCCGGTGAAAAGGCAATGAAGTAAACAGGCTGTTATATAGCTGAAACTTAATGCCGACTAAATTTTTAAAATGCTGTAAAGCATTCGTTGATTGATATTCCATCCAAACTAAATTATTATTGATTTGCCGGCAAGCAGGACAGCTAAGATACATCAATTGTCTTTAAAATTTTTATGGCAATGATGGCATAAAAATAATTTACCCCTAACGCTTGTTATATACCCTTTAAAAGTTTATTTTGTGTCCATTCAAACAATGGTTCTGCACCTATTACATATCAACTCTTTTACACTGCTCATTTCAATGGCAGGTACCACTATTACAACAACAACTACGATCCGCTAAGCGGATTGTATATTACCATATTATAACCCCGGGTCTGCAAAGACTGTTTGAAGAAAAAAATCTTTTTATAATTAATCCCATTTGAAAATTGTATGAAAGTTTTAAAATTTGGCGGCACATCGGTTGGCAGTGCCGAAGCAATCAAAAAAACAATTGACATTGTAAATAAAAAATTATCAACCGGCAAAATAATTGTTGTTGTGTCCGCATTGGGCGGTACTACCGATTTACTTATAAGTAGCGGGCAATTAGCAGCAGAGGGAAATGAGTCGTACAAAGAACTACTCGCAAAACTGGAGCTTCGCCACCTGGATGTTGTAAAAGAAATTATTCCCGTACAGCAGCAAAGCAGTGTGCTGAGCCAGGTAAAAAAATATTGCAATGAGATAGAAGATATCTGCAATGGCGTTTTTTTATTACACGAATTTTCGTTGCGTACAAAAGATAAACTCGTAAGCTATGGCGAATTGCTTTCTTCAAAAATTATTACATCCGCATTTAATATAAATAGTACAATTGCTGAATGGAAAAATTCTGCGGAGCTGATAAAAACAGATTCCGGTTTTGGAAATGCTATTGTTGATTTTACTACTACGAATAAACTGGTAAATGATTTTTTTCAACAATTGAATTCAAATCTTTTAATTACACCGGGATTTATTTCATCAGATAATCAAAATTCAATTACAACACTCGGACGGGGTGGTTCAGATTATTCAGCTGCTATTTATGCAGCCGCATTAAATGCAGATGCATTGGAAATCTGGACAGATGTAAGCGGTATGATGACTGCCGACCCCAGGTTAGTAAGCAATGCTAAAATAATTCCCGATATCAGTTATCAGGAAGCAATGGAACTTTCTCATTTTGGTGCAAAAGTTATTTACCCACCTACTATTCATCCGGTGATGAAGAAAAAAATTCCTACCTGGATTAAAAACACATTTGCACCGGATGATTATGGAACATTGATCGAAACAGAAGTAACCAGAAACGGCAGCAGCATCCGCGGTATTTCAAGTATTGATAAAATTTCTTTAATCAGTCTTGAGGGTGGTGGCATGGTAGGTATCCCCGGTTTTAGTAAACGGTTATTTGAAGCTCTGGCATTGGAAAAAATAAACGTAATCCTAATTACACAAAGTTCATCAGAACATTCTATTTGCGTAGCAATAGATGCCGTAAATACTACGCAGGCAAAATTGATAGTTGAAAAAGCATTTAGCTATGAAATGGAAACCGGGAAAATAGATCCCTTAGTTATTGAAATCGATCAGTCCATTCTTGCTTTGGTTGGTGATAATATGAAAAGCCATACGGGTATTGCAGGAAAAATGTTTTCTGCACTCGGGAAAAACGGGGTAAACATAAGAGCCATTGCACAGGGCAGCAGTGAAAGAAATATTTCTGCCGTTATCAGCACCTCCGATGTAAGAAAAGCAATCAACGTATTACATGAAGATTTTTTTGAAACAACTTACAAACAAATAAATTTATTTATTGCAGGCACGGGTAATGTTGGCAAAAAACTATTGGGTCAGTTAAGTAAACAAAAAGAATTTTTGAAAGAGCATTTACGTTTACAGGTAAATATTGCTGGCTTAACAAATAGCCGCAATATGCTGATAAAAGAAGATGGAATAGAATTGACCGATTGGGAAAAAGCTTTGGCAAAAAGTACGAAAGCAGATATTGCCGGGTTTGTAAAAACAATTCCAGAACTAAACTTACGAAACTCGGTGTTTGTAGATGTTACCGCTAATGATCTCGTTTCAACTTTTTATAATCAATTATTACAAAAAAGCATAGCTGTAGTTGCCTGCAACAAAGTAGCCGCTTCATCAGCATATAATAATTATAAAAAGCTCAAAGACCTTTCCAGAGAATACAATGCCCCATTTCTTTTTGAAACAAATGTTGGGGCCGGCTTGCCTGTTATTGGCACTCTCAACGATTTAAGACAAAGTGGCGATACCGTAAATAAAATAGAAGCTGTACTGAGTGGTACACTCAATTTTGTTTTTAATAATTACAATGGTACAAAGCCCTTTGCAGAAATTGTTAAGCAGGCGCAGGATGAAGGTTATACCGAACCTGATCCAAGACTTGATTTAAGTGGCAAAGACGTAATGCGGAAAATAATGATTCTTGCAAGGGAAGCCGGTAAAAAAATTGAAATGGAGGATATTACCTGCAACTCATTTTTACCCGCCTCATGTATGGAAGGAACCGTGGATGAATTTTATAAAGAGATGGCAAAATTAGAAGAACATTTTAAAGCCATTTATAAAAAAGCAGCTTTAGAGAATTGTAAACTTAAATTTGTGGCTACTTACACTGATGGCAAAGCATCAGTAGGTTTGCAGCATATTCCGGCAGAGCATGATTTTTATCACCTGTATGGAAAAGACAATATAGTTTTATTTAATACGGATCGTTATATAAATCAACCATTGGTTGTGAAAGGTGCCGGTGCAGGAGCAGAAGTAACTGCAAGTGGTGTATTTGCCGATATTATGCGGGCAGCAAAATAGAAAATGATGAAAGAAGTAAAAATAAAATCTCCTGCTACTGTTGCAAATCTTGTTTGTGGTTTTGATGTATTGGGGCTTGCATTGAATGAACCCAATGATTTGATGACAGTAAGATTGATTGATGAACCAAAAGTCATCATCATTAATAAGGACATTTATAATTTACCAACCGAACCTGAAAAAAATGTAGCGGGTGTTGTTTTATTATCCATTATGGAAAAGATGGAAAATAAATTTGGCTTTGAAATTGAAATTGAAAAACATATCAAACCCGGAAGCGGTATTGGCTCCAGTGCAGCAAGTGCAGCCGGTGCAGCCTTTGCTGCAAATGAATTGCTGAGGAATATTTTTACCAAAGAAGAAATGGTTCAGTATGCAATGAATGGTGAAAAATTGGCGAGTGGCGTAAAACATGCAGATAATATAGCACCCGCTATTTATGGTGGTGTTACGTTAATTCGTTCTATTCATCCGCTGGATATTGTAAATATAGATTCACCACCGCTGCATGTTACCGTTGTACATCCGCAGATCGAAGTAAGAACTTCTGATGCAAGACAAATTTTAAAACAACAGGTACTATTGAAAGATGCAATCCGTCAATGGGGAAATGTTGGTGGACTTGTTGCGGGATTTATGAAAAGCGATTATGATTTAATTGGACGCAGCCTTGAAGATGTTATTATCGAACCTGTGCGCAGTATTTTGATTCCCGGATTTGATGAAGTAAAAAGGAAATGTAAAGAAGCCGGTGCATTAGGCGGTGGTATTTCCGGCAGCGGTCCTTCGATTTTTATGCTGAGTAAAGATGAAACAACCGCAAAGAATGTGGAAGTAGTGATGATAGAAGTATTTCAGAAAATCGGAATTGATTTTAATACTTATGTTACAACCATTAATAAAAAAGGAATAAGTATCTATTGATACCAGCTTCGACGCTCCGGTTAAAAAGTCCTTTGTGACAGTTTATCCCGGTTTTCCGGGCTCCGTTCATCTGCTGAATATCGAATAAACAAATTCAAAAATGAAATTTTATAGTCTTAATAAAAAATCACCGGTAGTAAATTTTAAGGAAGCAACTATTCTGGGACAGGCGCCGGATAAAGGATTATACTTTCCTGAACATATCCCTGTTTTTGATAAATCATTTTTTGAAAACATCAATAACATAAGTAATGAAGAAATTGCTTTTCAGGTTATTCATCCGTATGTAGCCGAAACTATTCCGGAAACCGTATTAAGAAATATTGTTGCTGAAACAATCAACTTCCCCATTCCATTAGTTATCGTAAACAATAAAATTTCCTCGCTTGAATTATTTCATGGACCAACCCTTGCTTTCAAGGATGTGGGAGCAAGATTTATGAGCCGATGTCTTGGTTATTTTTCAAAAGATAGCACTGATAAAATAACAGTATTAGTTGCTACCAGCGGTGATACCGGGGGAGCTGTAGCAAATGGATTTTATGATGTGGATGGAGTGGAAGTAGTTATACTTTATCCATCCGGCAAAGTGAGCCTGGTACAGGAAAAACAACTGACAACGTTAGGAAAAAATATCCTTGCATTAGAAGTTGAAGGAAGTTTTGATGATTGCCAAACAATGGTTAAGCAGGCATTCACCGATGATGAATTAAATAAAAAACTATTTCTTACTTCTGCTAACTCCATCAATGTTGCAAGATGGTTGCCGCAACAGTTTTATTATTTCTTTGCCTATAAACAATGGGAGGATAAAAATAAACCCCCGGTAATTTCAGTACCCAGCGGAAATGTTGGAAATATCTGCGCAGGAATGCTGGCGCATATCAGCGGATTACCTGTAGCACATTTTATAGCGGCCTGTAATGCCAATGACATTGTTCCAAAATTTATGCAATCACAAAATTATCAGCCGAAAAAATCAGTAGCTACTTTATCCAACGCAATGGATGTTGGCAACCCAAGTAATTTTATACGCATAATGGAATTGTTCAATAATGAATTTTTGTCAATAAAAGAAAAACTCAGTAGTGTCAGTATTTCGGATGATGAAACAAAAACAACGATTAAAGCAGTTAAACAAGCTTTCAATTATTTATTAGATCCGCATGGTGCTGTTGGTTACCGGGCACTGGAAAAATATTTACATCAACATATAAATCAAAAAGGTTTTTTTATAGAAACTGCACATCCGGTAAAATTTTATGATGTGGTGGAACCGGTAATTGAAGAAAAAATTGCTTTGCCAGCATCAGTAAAAGAGATTATGGATAAAGAAAAAAAAGCCATAAAAATAAAACCGGAGTATAAATTGCTGAAAGAATTTCTATTAAAATAAAATCAAAGTTTACCAAACAGGTTTTCTGCATTAACCGTTGTTATATCTGCAACTTCTTCTAAACTTATTTTTTTTACTTCTGCTAGTTTTTGAGCTATGTATTTTATATAACTGCATTCATTTCTTTTACCACGAAAAGGTACAGGAGTTAAATACGGAGCATCTGTTTCCAGAAGGAGATGTTTCATATCAATTTGCTCTACCACCTTGTCCAGTCCGGAATTTTTATACGTTAATACCCCCCCGATACCAAGATAGAAACCCAGTTCAATAATTTCATTTGCCTGCACAAGACTTCCGGAAAAACAATGAAACACTCCATTTAATTTTCCATTTTGGTGTAGTTTGACTACTTCAACACATTGATCAATGGAATTGCGTGAATGAATCACAATTGGCAGATTTAATTCCAAACCCCATTCAATTTGCTTATGAAATACTTCAAACTGTTCTTTAATAAAAGTCTTATCCCAATAAAAATCCAGGCCTATCTCACCCACTGCAATAAATTTTCTTTGAGTCAGATATTCTTTTACAATAGCAAGTTCATCTATGAAGTTTTCTTTTACCGAGCATGGATGCAGACCCATCATCGCAATACATTGACCTTGATTAAGATTTTCTGATTCAATTACCTTTTCATGAGTAATGGAATCAATAGCAGGCATTAGAATTTTTTTTACCCCCTCCATTTCCGCCCTTTTTAGCATTTCACTTCTATCCTGATCAAAATCATCTAAGTAAATGTGGGAATGGGTATCGGTAATCTGCATCGTAATTATTAATTTTGAGAACAAATCTGAGGAAAAAAACCAAGAAACCGTTAAACTTAATCTAATAAAGACCATCCTAAACCCGTTATTAGATTACCCAGTTTTAAATTAATTTATATGAAACTTAAATTCAATATTATCCAACTTTCCCTGATTGCCTTTACATTTCTGGCAATCAGCTTTTTAGCATGTAATAAAGAAGGAAGTAGTGAAGGAACCCCTGCTCAGGAAGAAGCAGCAACAGTTGCAAGCAGCGAATCGGATGCAGAAGCTGATATTTTATTTAATGGACTTTTTGATGATGTGATGGGTGTAAGTGATGAGGTCGGTCTTGCAGGTACGGGTATTTTTGGCAAAACGATGCAGGTAAACACAGATGGCTCTTCAAGTACCGCTCGTATAACAGCCTGCCCCGATGTAACAGTTGTTTTATTAAACTCTCCTGCTCTTTTCCCTAAAAAAGTAATTTTAGATTTTGGCTCAGGTTGTACCGGCCGTGACGGGCATCATCGCCGTGGAAAAATTATAAATGTTTATACCAATCGACTTATTATTCCCGGAGCTATGGCTACCACTACTTTTGATGGATTTTATTTTGATACTATAAAAGTGGAAGGCACACATAAAATCACCAATATTGCCGAAGTAAATGCATTGGCGAAAAAATGGAAAGTAGAAGTAACCGGTGCTAAACTTACCAAACCAAATGGCGATTTTACTGAATGGAACCGGACAAATATTATTACACAAATTGAAAATCTTTCCCCTACAAACGTCAGAGATATAGCTATGAAAATAGAAGGTTATGGCAGCGGACGTACAAAAAGAAATGGAATACTGGTGGCATGGGAGGCTGAAATAATTGATCCATTATTGAAGAGGTTTAGTTGTCGCTGGATCGTAAGGGGAAAAGTAAGAATAAAAAGAGCAAATCTTACTGCCAATAGCCGTTGGGTTGCAGTGATAGATTTTGGCGGTGGTACCTGCGATAACAGAGCTTATCTTACAGTTGATGGGCGTTCAAGAGAAATTATATTGAGATAATTCAAAAAAAATTATACCTTTAAATCAGTTTTCATAGGGTACGGATTAAAAACGGGCCAGGGTTTCTACCCAGGCCCTAACTTTTTATAGACTTTCCAACTTTTTTATCCTACAATTTCTATATAAACCAAGCTTTAATTGATGTCTATTTTTTCAAAACGATAACCGGCTTCAACAAAATGTGAGAGAATTTTTGGCAACGAATATTCAAGACGGGGAAACGCTTTTTCTGTATCATGAAAAACAATAATATCACCGTTGGAAATTTTCCCCTTTATTCTTTTAAAACATCTTTCAGGTTCCAAATCTGTTACCCAATCACCAGCAAGTATATTCCACATTACAATTTTCATTTCGGGATGCTCGTGTTTCATTAACCTGATTTGAGATCTTTTAATTCTACCATAAGGGGGGCGGAATAAATTAGTGGAAATAAATTTCTCCGCATCATAAATATTTTGCACATAATCCCTTTCATTCACTTTCCATCCATTTAAATGATTCTGTGTATGATTACCCGTTGCATGTCCTTCATTTATTATCTGCTGGTATACTTCCGGATATTTCTGAACATTTTCACCGATACAAAAAAAAGTTGCTTTTGCATTATATTGTTTTAATAATTGCAAAACGTAAGGAGTAATTACCGGGTGTGGACCATCATCAAAACTTAAATACAAAGTCTTGTCTTTTGCTTGGATATCCCATAAGCAACCGGGAAATAGTTTTTTCAGCCACCAGGGTGTTTTAACCAAATAGTGATCTTTTTTAAAAAATCCGATTGGCGATTGTTTTTTTGCTTTATTATAATGCGGTGCAATAAATGTCATCGCTGCAAATATAATCAAATGAGTTGTGCAGCAAATGGCATCCGGTTATCTTTGCAGCATGTCAAAAAAAGTTCGTGTACGTTTTGCTCCTTCTCCAACCGGTGGTCTGCATTTGGGTGGAATGAGAACTGTCTTATATAATTATTTGTTTGCAAAAAAAAATAGTGGCGATTTTATAGTACGGATTGAAGACACGGATCAAAGCAGGTATGTAGCCGGTGCTGAAGAATATATTTTTAATTGCCTGAAATGGGCAGGACTGGAACCGGATGAAAGTACAATTCATGGTGGAGAATATAAACCATACAGGCAAAGCGAACGAAAAGATATTTATAGAAAATACGCAGAGCAGCTTATAAAAGACGGGCATGCTTATTATGCATTTGATACGCCGGAAGAGTTGGAAAAAATGCGGAATGATTTCAAAACAGATCATAATCATTCACCACAATATGATGGATTGGTGAGAATGAAAATGCGGAACTCGGTTACGCTTAGTTCTGACGAAACAAAAAAGTTATTAGATGAAGGTGCCAGGCATGTGATTCGGATTAAAATGCCGGAACATGAAACGATAACTTTTATTGATATGATTCGTGGTGAAGTAAGTTTTGATACTTCATTAGTTGATGATAAGGTTTTATTAAAAGCGGATGGAATGCCAACGTATCATCTCGCCGTGGTAGTAGATGATTATCTGATGAAAATCTCACATGCTTTTCGGGGTGAAGAATGGTTGTCTTCAGCACCTGTTCATGTGTTATTATGGAAATATTTATTCGGGATAAATGAAATGCCTCAATGGGCACATCTCCCATTAATACTCGGGCCAAATGGAAAGTTGAGTAAAAGAGACGGGGCAAAATATGGCTTCCCGGTTTTTGCAATGAACTGGACTGATCCAAAAACACATGAACTGGTTGAAGGTTTTAAAGAAAAAGGATTTTTACCAGAAGCATTTTTAAACCTGCTTGCATTGCTGGGTTGGAATGATGGAACGGAACAGGAAATTTTTACCAAAGAAGAATTAATAGAAAAATTTTCAATTGAAAGAATTCATAGTAGTGGAGCAAAATTTGATTATGAAAAAGCAAAGTGGTTCAATCATGAATGGATGAAACGATTGCAGATTTCAGACCTGCCTGCCGGTAGGCAAGGTTTAAGATTTCAGATTGAAACATTCTTTAATACAAAGGGGATTACAATTAGTGACAATGTTAAGTTTGAAAAAATAATTGCACTGGTGAAAGACAGGTGTAATTTACTTACTGACTTTTATGATCAATCCTATTTTTTCTTTATTACTCCTGATAAATGGGATGTAGATGCAGTTAAACCTAAATGGAATGAGGATAAGAAAAATTATTTTGAATCCTGGGTAAGTAAATTAACTGATACGAAAGAATGGGATTCGGTTTCGCTTGAGAATGACTTTAAATTATTAGCTGCTGAAAAAAATATCAAACCGGGTGAGTTGTTATTACCCTTACGGGTGATGTTGGTGGGAGGAAAATTCGGACCGCCGGTATTTGAAATTGCAGCAGTACTGGGCAAAGAAGAAACGATTAAAAGAATTAAATCAGCAATAATTATGTTTCAATAATTATTAAACTTGTTTTCAGCGAATCTTTTATTTTTTTTCATTCCGTCTTCTTATATTAACTACTTAATGAAAGTACAACAAGCCTACTGGCCATTAATACTATTATTAGCAATTTTCAAATTTGTATTACCACTGATTCAGCAAGATGCATTATTTGAATTACAACGGGATGAATATTTATATTTTCAGCAGGGGCTTCATTTTGATTTTGGTTATTTAGAAAACCCACCACTTCTTTCTTACTTAGGTATGGTTTCCTCTTGGCTTGGTGGCTCAGAAGCATCCATAAAATTATGGCCCTGTTTATTTGGTTCAGCCACGCTAGTAGTTACTTGCTTGATTACTACCGAATTTGGTGGAAAATTATTTGCCCAATTTATTGCCGGGCTTGGTATTATTAGCGGTGCATATGTACGTGTACATTATTTATTTCAGCCAAATTTTCTTGATATATTTTTCTGGACATTGACTATTTATTTTTTAATCCGGTATATCAATTCAAAGGATCAGAAATTCATTTATTGGCTTGCAGTTAGTCTGGCATTAGGCTGGTGGGGAAAATATTCAGTTTTATTCATGGCTATAGCAATAGTCATTGGGCTAGTACTTTCACCTTACAGAAAAATTTTCATAAAAAAGAAAACATGGCTGGCAGTCATCCTTGCCTTACTAATTATTGCACCAAATGTTTTTTGGCAATACCAGCATAACTGGCCTTTAGTGCATCATATGCAGGAGTTACAGGAAACACAATTAAAGTATAATAACCATTTTGATTTTTTAAAAGACCAAATAATGATGTTGTTGCCGGTTGCAGCAGTATGGATAGCTGGTTTGATTTGGGTTTTACGAAAAAAAGAATGGCGCATTATTGGTTTTATTTATTTGTCGATTATTGCGTTATTAGTTTTTGGGAGTGGAAAAGCATATTATTCACTTGGTGCTTATCCAATGTTGCTGGCAGCAGGCGGAGTAGTATGGGAAAATTTATCTGAAAGAAAAAAATGGATACGTTATGTGCTTGCACTGTTTATTATTGGATTGAACTGGATGGCAATGCCAATGCTGTTACCCATCTGGAAACCCGAAAAACTCGTTGCCTTCTACGAAAAAATTGGTGAAGAACATAAATGGGAAGACTTGAAAAAACATCCGCTGCCACAGGACTTTGCTGATATGCTTGGATGGAAAGAACTCACTTCCAAAACTGAAACGTTCTATAACTCTCTTCCTGATTCTATAAAAGCAAATAGTATTATTTATTGCCGTAATTACGGTCAGGCTGGTTCATTAAAGTTTTATAGTAAAAATGAAGATTTTAAAAATAATGTAATCTCTGATAACGGTTCGTTTCTATTATGGATTCCTGAAGCACTATCTATGAAACACCTCATTTATACCGGCAGAAGAATACCGGATAAAGATGACGAAGTATTTCAGCATTTTGAGAAAGTAACAATTATTGAGTCTGTAACTAATAAATTTTCCCGGCAGTACGGCGATAAAATTATTTTCTTTGAAAAGATTGATTCAGTTGGTTTGCGGTTGGCACAGGATGGTTTAAAAGAAATGAAAAAAGAATTTAAACGTTAACCCTGCTTCAGGATTAGATCCATAACTGCAATAAAATCTGTTTGCCCTAATTGCTCAATCATCAGCATGTCTGCATTTTCCAGCTGAAATAAGTTTGTAGTATTTAAATATACCTGCTCCGGTGTTCGTATCCCTGCAATAATAGTTGATACTTCTGCATAACTGAGAATATAACTTAATGCTAGCTGTGTTTTTGTACAATTATATTTTTCGCAAAATCCCCAAACATTTTTCAGTGCATTATTACAAACATCAATCACTTCTTTGGTTAACCGGTTTTTACGGTGATCATTTGACGAGAAATCTGCCTTTGTATCAAATTTACCGGTCAGCAAGCCAAACTGCAATGCCATTCTTACAATAACGCCATAGCCTGCATCAGAAGATTTCTTCAGCAGTGGTAACGTTTTTTGATTGAGTAAATTCAGCACCAGTTGAAAACCATTTCCAATTTTATTATCAAGAAAAAAATCTGCTTCTGGCAGGGGATCGAATGTATTTAATGAAATCCCCCAGTATCTTATTTTTCCAGATTGCTGCAGTTGCTGCATGGCTTCAATACATTCCCCACTTTGTAAATGCTGCATTCTTGCTGTATGCAACTGGTAATAATCAATCGTATCACGTCTTAATCGTACTAAAGATTCTTCACATGCTTTTAAAATATGCTCCTTTGAATAATCAAAAGTGAATTGTTCGTTTCTTGAAACATTACCACCCTTTGTAGCGATAATAATATCTTTTCGTTCGCCAATTATTTTACCCAATAAATTTTCTGAATGGCCAAGTCCATAAATATCTGCTGTATCAAAAAAATTAATACCTGCATCCAGTGCCGAATTAATTGCTTTTACCGAAGTAGTATCATCCGCATCGCCCCAGCCAATTGCCGTATTACCAATCATAACGCCACCACCAATAGCCCAGGCGCCAAAGCCAATTTCGCTGACGAGCAAGTCTGTGTTTCCGAATTTTCTGAATTGCATTTTTCTAAATTAAATTAGTTGTGTGAAGAAATGTACTTTTGAAAAAAATTTGATTAAATGGGTATTGAAAAAAGTCCCGCGTCAGGGGGATTTAGGGGGCAACGACCTATTCGTGTTTTAGTAGCTAAAGTTGGCCTTGATGGTCACGACCGTGGCGCCAAAGTAATTGCCACTGCACTTCGTGATGCAGGTATGGAAGTAATTTATACCGGCTTACGCCAAACTGCAGAAATGGTTGTAAATGCTGCATTGCAGGAAGATGTGGATGCAATTGGTATCAGCATTTTAAGCGGTGCACACAATACAGTTTTTCCAAAATTGATTGCTCTTTTGAAAGAAAAAAAGATGGATGATGTGTTGCTTACCGGCGGTGGCATTATTCCGGAAGATGATATGAAAGCTTTAAATGAAATGGGCGTAGGAAAATTATTTGCTCCGGGTACACCAACTTCGGAAATATCAGATTATATAAAAGGGTGGGTAAAAGAGCATCGTTCTTTTTAAAATTAAAAAATGAAATTCCAGATTGAATCTATCGGCACTGTATACAATAAACGAAAAGAAGCCGTGGATGATTTCTGGGGTGATACCATTTCTGAAATAAGATTGCATGATTCTATCCCTGAATCATCTTTAGACGGAATTGAAAATTTTTCACATGTTGAAGTACTTTTTGTTTTTGACAAAGTAACTGACCCGGTTGTATATGGCAGCGTACATCCGAGAGGAAATACCAACTGGCCCAAAGTTGGGATTTTTGTTCAACGAAAAAAGAACAGGCCCAATCTGATGGGAGCCACTATTTGTGAAATTGTAAAACGGGAAGGAAGAAGTATTTGGGTAAAATTATTAGATGCAATAGATGAGACACCCGTGATTGATATCAAACCGGTATGGCAGGGTTTTCTTCCTCAAAAACCCGTTATAGAACCCCAATGGAGTAAAGAATTAATGATTCATTATTATAAATAAAATTTGTACAATGTATTCAACCCTTTTAACTGTTTTAGAAAATAATATTTTCATTATAACTATCAACCGTCCGGATAAACTGAATGCACTCAACAAATCCGTGCTCGAAGAATTAAGTGCTGCAATAGATGAAGTAATAGATAATAAAGAAATAAAATCAGCCATCATTACCGGTTCGGGTGCAAAGGCATTTGTGGCCGGTGCTGATATAACTGAATTTCTTTCATTAGATGCAAAGGGTGGAAAAGCATTAGCACAAAGGGGACAAGATCAGGTTTTCAATAAAATTGAGAACTGCCCAAAACCAATTGTTGCAGCCGTAAATGGTTTTGCATTGGGTGGTGGTTGTGAGTTGGCAATGAGTTGTCATTTCCGATTAGCAAGTGAGAATGCAAAATTTGGTCAGCCCGAAGTAAACCTTGGTTTGATTCCCGGCTATGGTGGTACACAAAGATTGGTTCAGTTAATTGGGAAAGGAAAAGCATTGGAATTATTAATGAGTGGAAATATGATTGATGCTAATGAAGCCAAACAATTGGGATTAGTAAATCATGTAACCGCACCTGATACTTTGCTTGAACAAACAATAAAAATTCTATCTGTTATAAATTCAAAAGCTCCGCTTGCTGTTGCAGCCAGTATCAAAGCTGCCAATGCTGTGTTTGATGAAAGCAAAAATGGTTTTGAAGTAGAAGTAGAAGAATTTGGAAAATGTTTTGCTACAGAAGATATGAAGGAAGGTGTAACTGCTTTTTTAGAAAAAAGAAAAGCAAACTTTACCGGGCGTTAATTTTAATTCAAATAGTTAGACTCGATCATTGCCTCCCCCTTCGGGGGTTCTCTGATAAGAGAACGAACGAAGTTCAGGAGGGGGCTATATCCATTTATTCTTATATGCCAGGTTGATAATCTGCGCCCGGCTGTTTACATGCAGTTTTTCATAAATATTCGCGACATGCTTGCGTACAGTAAGCGGGGAAATAAATAATTTTTCTCCAATGGCTTTATAATTTTTTCCTGTAACCATTTCTTTTAAAATTCCCATTTCCCGGTCTGAGAGTGCTGAATCAACTGCGGCTGATTCATTTGAAACCGGAACCTTGGATTGCTTTAGCAACTCCATTGCTTTTCTTGCAATGGCAGGGCTCATCGGAATTCCATTATATTCAACCACGTTGGTAATGGCATCAATAATATTTACAGCACTATCATCTTTTAATAAATAACCACCGGCCCCGGCTTTAATAGCTTCAAATATTTTTTCATTGTCTTCAAAAACAGTGAGTACAATAAATTTTATATCGGGATATGCAGATGAAGCAAGGCTGATTGCCTGGATGCCATCCATTACCGGCATTTCCAAATCCATCAGTACCACCTGAGGACGTTTACTGGTAGGTAAAACTTTCAATTGTTCCAGGAAATCATGGCCGTTTTTGGCTTCCAGCACCAATTCAATCTCTTTAAAAGAAATAATTTTTTCCTTGACCGTTGTGCGGTTTATCTGCTTATCATCTGCTATGGCAATTTTTATAGGCATACTTCAAAATTGAGAAATCGGCTCTTCAATAACAATACTCCCCTGCGATTATTTTTTTCATCTTAAATTACCGGTAATTTTCAAGCCGCTTGACAATATCAAACCATATAAGCCACCGGTTTACACTTTTTGTTTTCGCTGTTGCATTTTTTTTACCTGCCAAAAATGATGCACAATCACAGCATCCATTAATTGAATATACGACCGAAAATGGTTTAAGTATTAACTCTGTCAACGATATGCTTTTTGATAAACAGGGTTTTCTCTGGATAACAACCGCTGATGGCTTGCAAAAATTTGATGGTTACCATTTTCAAACTTTTAAAAATAGTCCATCAAATAAAAAAAGTCTTGCTGAAAACTCTACATCAGAAGTATATGAGGATGAAAATGGGAATTTATGGATCACACACAGAACTGGTATCGCATTTAAACCAAAAGGCAAAAATGAGTTTACTGAACTTTCTGGTAGTATGCCGCCTTATAGTTACCGCTTTCCAATGTCTTGCGTAAAGGAAACTGATTCGGCAGTATGGGTTATTGACTATCCTGCAGGAATTTTTGCTATCAACAAATTTTCTCTGCAGGCAAAATTGATTTATTCGTTTGATGGATTTAATACAAAGGATGCTGTTTTTTCACTTTCCAGGATGCGAAAAAAAAGAGACCCGGTATGGCTGAGAAAAGGAATGGACAGAACGGGTGATTTATACCTTGTATCAGATAACGGTTTAAAGAAATTTATTAACTCTGAAAAATTAATTGTATTTTTTATTATACCCGAAAAAAATGACAGCCTGGTTGTAATAACAGACAAAATGCTTTTTAAATCTTTATCAGACGACCCTTTTACCCCGGTAAGAATTTTAAAGTACCCTCCTGATGCAACAGTTTTTGATAATAAGTACAACACCTTACCCAGGAAAGCCGCCAACAATCAATACCTGCTGATTGGAATAAAAAACATAATGCTCTATGATGGTAATAAAGAAATAATTACTGTTTTTCCGCATGACGAATATTTTTCAAAAGATTTACTGCGCTACTTGCATATAGCCACTTCTGACCGCTTTGAAAACAGCTGGCTGGGATATAATGGTATCGGAGGTATTAAAGTTATTTCCCTTCAAAAATTTAATCTATCCAAAAGGCCGGTTAAGAACGCATTGCCATACACACTTGCTACCGATATGCAGGGAAAACTATATGCCGGCATTTATCTTGGCGACATAGAAGTATATGACAAAGAAGGTAATTTTTTAAAAACTATAAAATTGCCGGAAGAAGATAAAAAATTTGGAAGCCCCCGGGCAATGGTAATGATTGACTCTGTAACGCTGATGGTAAAATCTACCTTGGATATATTGTATGCCATTGATACCCGGACCGGAAAGTTGCAGAACTTATCTCACTTGTTACCTGCTGATCCCGATTCTCCTGCCCGGGAATTTGAGATGGACATGAAGCTTGTTCACCCGGATGAAGTGTGGTTCAGCTTCAGAAACCAGGTAGTTTCTGTGGTAAAAAAGAAAAAGAGTTTTACCCGTTCAATTGTATGCACCCTTCCGGTAAAGGAAAGAATAAATAGTTTTTTTTATGACAGAGAAGGGCGGCTATGGATTGGAACACTTGCAGGCGTTTGGGTTTTTGAAAATCGGCCAGCAGGCGGACAAAAAATTGAAATGGCTGCATGGGTAAAACACATTAACCAGCATCCAAACGGAAGTTTATGGATAACTACAACAGGTGGTATTTATATTTTGAAAGACAAAAAAATTTTCAAACACCTGGATACAAAGGACGGGTTGCCCAATGCATTTGTGTACAGTGTACTCTTTGATGATGAAGGAAACAGTTGGGTAAGCACCAACAGGGGTATTGCAAAAATAGATTCTGCATTCAGGGTAACAACGTATTCGGCCAAAGAAGGGTTACAGGGTGATGAGTTTAATACAAAAGGGTATTGTAAAGGAAGCGATGGTACTTTATTTTTTGCCGGTGTAAATGGAATTAATTTTTTTAAACCGGAGAACCTGGTAAGCAAAAGTGGCCCTTCGCCAACTATGCTTACTGAAATAGAAGTAAATAATCAACCTTATTTACCAAACATGCAGCCTGAATTTATCAATAAAATAAATTTATCATACAAACAAAATAATATCCGTTTGTCCTTTTCGAATATGGATTTTACTGTGCCGGAGAAAAATCAATATAAGTTTTGGCTAAAAGGATTTCAAACTGACTGGTCCTTACCGCAAAAAAATAATGTTGTTCAATATATTCTTCCACCCGGCGATTACCAATTGCATGTGCTGTCGGTACCGGACAATGCCAAACTGGCCGCTGGCATCGAC
>JANLSA010000264.1:0-15638 GCA_031362085.1 Bacteroidota bacterium
ATGTAGTTCCACCATCTGTACTTTCCCAAATACTTCTTACTCCGTAATTAGATAACGTAGCAATAATATGATTAGCATTTGCTGGATCAATATCGAGTGATGAAAACGCAGCACCGGCAGTAAAATTAGGATCACTTGAATTGGCCACACCAAGGGTTCCAAAACTTGCAAATCCCGGGCTTGCTGAATTCGCATTTATTAGTTTTACAACCATGGGTAACGTTGAACCGTTGATTGGAGATAACCCCATCCACACAGTGTTGCCACCGGATGGATCCACTTTCACAAAAGTTACTTCTCTTGCACCAAACCCTGCAACAGTTACTTGTGTACCGACTGGAGTAGTAGTCCAGTTACGTATGAAAAAATAGGTACCTGCATCATCACCACAATAAAGAACATCTGAAGCATCGTCTAAATCAGTAGGATTTATAAATTGACCGCGGTTATTAAATACGGTATTGGCAAAACTAAATGTGCTTCCTCCGTTTATTGAAAAATTGTACCTGTTTCCAGTATTGGAAGTAATTTGTAATTGTCCATCTGTTTGATCAATATGCGGCCAACCACCATCACCCCCTGTTGCATTGGTTGTTGTATTAATGCCTGCATTTGTAAATTTTTGTGTTCCATTGTCCTGTGCACCAGCTAAAAAATAATTTGCATTACTTGGGTGATAGTCCGCACCATAATATTGTGTACTGTTAAATCCATTATTTTTATTAGTAAAAGTTGGCGTTGCTGAATTTGCATCCGTTGAATAAAAAATACCCCCATCATTCCCTATAATTAATTTTGAAGATCCATTAAACAAAATTGCATGTTGATCCACATGATATAACCCTACACCAAAACCAGCCCAAGTTACCGCTGCTGGTATAGCATTTCCGGCATTTGTAGATTTTGCGAGATTTAATCCTCCTACTATAAGTGTATTTTCATTTGTAGGATCCACGGCTGCAATCAAATCATACCATGCTTGAGAATTTACACCATTATTTAATTCTCCTGGAGCTCCTAAAGAATCCCAGATTGCACCACCATTTACAGATCGGTAAATACCAGTTACCTGGGTATCATTTGCACTATCCTGCATTAATAAATATAATTTTTGAGGATTAGATGGAGCTATAGCAAGTTCTAATCTTTGTGTAACATTTACCCGAACCGGAGTAACATCTTGCCAGGTATTCAATGCACCGGCATTTACTCCATTTGTTGCAAAAGATGATTTATAAACTGAACCCCGGCCAAAAATTCCCAAACAGGCATATACATCTCCATTAGAAGCTACTTCAAAATCTGTTGCACGACCAGTAGTAAATCCGGGTAATGGAGCACCTAAAACCTGGACCCATGAATTACCGCCATTTGTCGATCTTTTAACCCCACGGGAAAATCCAATTAAATTTCTTAATGACGCATAAATATTTCCACTGCTGTCCTGTGCGATATCCTGTATATATTCAAATGTTGAATCAGAAGGAGTGGTTACAATTGTAGAAGCAAGTACATTCCAGGTAGTGCCGCCATCTAAACTTTTAAAAATTCCCCTTCCCCGGATTGCATCTATATTAAACCAACCCTCTCCTGTACCTGCGTACATAATGTTTCCATTTAATCTGTCTTGTAATAAACAGGTAATAGCAAGGTTTGGTAAAAAATCATTTATGGGAGTAAATGTAGATGACGCACTGGTAAAATTTGTTGACTTAAATAAACCACCGCTTACTGATCCTATAAAAACAGTATTACCAGTTGCATCACGTTTATCAATCATAATAGTTCTTGCTCTGCCCCCAACATTATTGGGTCCCCGTTCGGACCAGGTCAATGCAGCAGTACCTGTTAACCTTGCTTGTTGTAAGTTTTTCATATAAGAGTTTGCCGCATCTAATCGTTCCACAGGAACCGTGTTGGTATGCGGGTCGCGGGTCATAAAAATTTCCTGCTGAATAGCTAATTCAACCCCATCCATTTCTGGTTCTTTAATACTTATTTTTTCTTGCTTTTTAATTACACAAGAAATAAAAATGGTTGAGCAAAGTATAAATGCTGTGGCAAATTCAGGTCGCTTCATTATTATACAGATTAAAGATTTATTATATAAGTTCATAAAATTACTAAACAGAATCTATTCTTGATATACCAAATATAAAGTTTCTCCATTACCCGGTTTGCAGAATTTATAAAGTTGTTTTGCCTATTTGGCAAAATACTCTACATTTATCAAACGATTGCTTGCCATTTGGCATTTAGCGGTGTTCTCTTTTAAAGGAATACCGCTTTTTTAATTTTCAATTTCAAATTTATTAAAACTACAATTTCAGTATTTTCACCTATCAATATAAAAAAGAATGGCAATACTTCCCTGGCAAAAAGGCAAAATAATTAAAATAGAACATGAAACCGTTTTTACCAAACGCTTTTGGATAGAAGCAACTGAAGCAACTTCGTTTAATTTTATACCCGGTCAATTTGTAACACTCGATCTTCCTATCCATGAAAAAGTAAATAAGCGTTGGAGAAGTTACTCCATTGCATCCTGGCCCGATGGTTCGAATGTTTTTGAACTGGTAATTGTATTATTGAAAGACGGTGCCGGCACCAACTATCTTTTTAACGAAGTAACTGTTGGAAGTGAAATTATTTTCCGTGGTGCACTGGGCGTATTTATATTAAAAGAACATGATTTAGATAAAGATTTATTCCTGATTTGCACGGGTACGGGTATAGCTCCTTTCCGCAGTATGGTGCATCATATCAAAAATCACGACATAGCACATAATAATATTTATTTACTGTTCGGCACCCGCACCAAAGCAGACCTTTTATATTTTGATGAACTTACTCAATTGCAAAAAGATTTACCGGGCTTTCATTACCTGCCGGTACTTTCACGGGAAGACTGGGATGGAAAAAAAGGATATGTCCATGCTGTATACGAAGAACTATGTGTTACTAAACAACCCGCCCATTTCTTTTTATGCGGTTGGAAAAATATGATTGATGATGCCAAGCAACGGATTGTTGCAATGGGGTATGATAAAAAATCGGTTCACCAGGAATTATATGGTTAATCAGAAATACTTGACAATTTTTTTTACGTATGATTTAAAGCAATCCATCCGTTGATATTTCTCATGTTCGTTTTTGATAAGTACTTCCTATATTCGTAAAAATCAATTTTGCATGGGTGCTGTTTCACTGATTGTTTTAATGATATCAGCAGTTGCTTTCTCGGGCATTGCAATTCTTATCTCTAAATTTGTTTTAAAAGCTACCAAGAATAAACAGAAAGGCGAAGCTTACGAATGCGGTATTCCAACACAAGGACCAAACTGGATTCAATTCAATGTTGGCTATTATTTATTTGCATTGATCTTTTTAATTTTTGATGTGGAGTTGATTTTTTTATACCCCTGGGCTGTGGTTGTTAAAAAAATCGGTTGGTTAGCTTTAGTTGAAATAGTAATTTTCTTTTTTATACTTTTTATGGGATTTTTATATGCTCATAAAAAAGGGGCATTAAAATGGCAATAAAGCCCCTATCCCCTAAAGGGGAAAAGATTTATATGATGACAGAAAAATTTCAATCAGAATCAGAGCTTGCATTTCCGGGAGAAATTCACCAGACTCCATCCGGTGGTGTACTGGTAAGTAAACTGGATGATGTTATCAACTGGGCAAGATCTAATTCACTTTGGCCATTGGTTTTTGGCACCAGTTGCTGTGCTATTGAAATGATGAGTACCGCTTCTGCAAAATATGACTGGAGTCGTTTTGGTTTTGAAGTAGCCAGAGCCACACCTCGCCAGGCTGATGTAATAATTATAGCCGGAACAATTGTAAATAAAATGGCACCTGTATTGAAAAGATTATATGACCAAATGGGAGACCCGAAATATGTAATAGCTATGGGTGCATGTGCAACGAGTGGCGGTCCGTTTTTTTATAATACTTATTCTGTAGTAAAAGGAGCTGACCATGTAATACCTGTTGATGTATATGTTGCTGGGTGCCCGCCAAGACCCGAAGCATTATTACATGCGATGATATTACTGCAGGAGAAAATAAAAAGCGGATTAACGAGAGAACAAATAAAAATGCCAAAGCCTGAAGCCCCCATCCCCTAAAGGGGTGTAAGGAAAAGTGTATATAAATTGAGATTAGCTGAATGACCAAAGAAGAACTGAAAATAAAACTTACTGGACTGTTGCCAACTGTAACCTTTGATGAAACAGGTGACTGGCTTAATACAAGTATTACTGTCGCTGATTTTTTAAAAACAGCAGAACTGCTTCGCAATAATTCCGAACTGAATCTGGATTATCTCTTCTGTCTTACTTGTGTTGATTTTAAAACACATCTTACGATGGTATATCACCTTGAATCAACGAAATTCCGTCAGCCATTGGTAATGAAAGTGCAACTGGATAGAAACAAACCTGAAATAGAAACGGTATCGCATATCTGGAGAACAGCCGAGTTTCATGAAAGAGAAGTATATGAAATGTTTGGTGTAAATTTTTTAAACCATCCGGATTTAAGGTTATTAATATTACCTGATGGCTGGGAGGGGAAAAACCCGATGCGAAAAGATTTTGAAGACCCTATCAACATGATAAAATTATAATGTACAGGGAAACCGAAATAATAAAAGAAGCTGACGCCGGACCAGATGGGTTCAGCGATATGATTATTAATATCGGCCCACAACACCCGGCAACACATGGTGTTTTACACCTTGTTATTACTTTGAATGGTGAAACGGTTAAAAAGGTAGAACCCCATCTCGGCTATATTCATCGCTCTATTGAAAAAATGTGTGAGAGCTTGAGCTATCGTCAATTCATTTATGTCACCAGCAAGATGGATTATCTTTCTTCACACATGAACAACCATGGATGCTGTTTATGTGTTGAGAAAGCCATGCAGATTGAAGTTCCGCCGCGGGCACAGGTGATAAGAGTATTGATGGATGAACTCACCAGGCTTGCATCACATCAACTTTGGTGGGGAGCTGTTGCCATGGATATAGGAGCACTGACTCCTTTCTTTCTTTCATTCCGTGACAGAGAAATGATTAACGACATTATGGAAGAAACATGCGGCACCCGGTTAACCATGAATTATATGACTCCGGGTGGAGTGATGGCTGATATTCATCCCAACTTTCAAAGAAAGGTAAAAGAGTTTGTTACTCATTTTAAATCCAAGGTCGGTGAATATGACGAACTGGTAACAGGGAATGTTATTTTTCAAAACAGGACAAAAGGTGTTGGATACATTTCAAAAGAAGATGTCATCTCGTATGGTATGACCGGTCCATCAGCAAGAGGAAGTGGTGTACAATGTGATATAAGAAAATTATTTCCTTATGAAATTTATGATAAACTGCAGTTTGATGAAATAATAGAAACATCAGGTGATTCATTTGCCCGGTATATTGTACGCATGAAAGAAATGCATCAATCTTTATCCATCATTGACCAATTAATAGACAATATTCCAGAAGGTGATTTCCAGGCAAAGACAAAGGCTGTATTAAAATTACCCAAGGGAGAATTTTATTCAAGAGTGGAAACAGCAAGAGGTGAGTTTGGAGTATATATAGTAAGTGAGGGTGGCACTACTCCTTACAGAATTAAATTCCGTTCACCGGGTTATAGTAACCTGAGTGCACTGGACCATATGGCAAGAGGAAGTAAGATTGGAGACCTGGTTGCAATGATGGGGACACTGGATTTGGTGATACCGGATATAGACAGATAGTTTATCGTTTTAAGTTTTTGGTTTATCGTTAACCCAACGATGAACGAAAAACAATAAACCAAAAACATTTTAATGCCTTCTTTAGAAAACATAGCAAACAATATTCACGAATGGCTGAACAGCACATTTAGTACACCATGGCCCATGCTTATTGAATTTGTGATTGTAGGTACATGCATCATTGGATTGTTTGCCATGCTTGGACTGGTGCTGATTATGATGGAAAGAAAAGTTTCATCCTGGATGCAATTGCGCCTTGGGCCAAATCGTGTAGGCCCGGTTGGAATGTTTCAAACAGTGGCCGACACACTGAAGCTGATGGTAAAAGAAGGAATGACACCGGATGGGGCAGATAAATTTTTATTCAACCTGGCACCGTTTATTGTTATGATCATTGCGATGGTGATAATGGCACCACTTATGTTTGCAAAAGGTTTACAGATTTGGGATATAAATATTGGTATATTATTTTTTACTGCAGTCTCATCAGTATCGGTGATTGGAATATTGATGGCGGGATGGGCAAGTAATAATAAATATTCATTGCTGGGTGCCATGCGCAGTGGCGCACAGATTGTGAGTTATGAATTATCTGCAGGCTTTGCAATTCTTACCATTGTCATCTTAACCGGTGATTTAAAAATTTCTGAAATCATAAATTCTCAGGCAAATGGCTGGTGGATTTTTAAAGGGCACCTGCCTGTGTGGATTGCCTTTGTAATTTTTATGATTGCAGTAACCGCAGAAACGAACCGTGCACCTTTTGATTTAGCTGAAGCAGAATCAGAACTCACAGCAGGTTTTCACACCGAGTATTCAGGAATGAAATTCGCATTATTTTTCCTGGCAGAGTATGTAAACATATTTGTGGTTTGTGCAGTGGGTGCCACATTATTCCTTGGCGGATGGCAACCATTGCATTTTGGAACAGGAACCAAGTTCAATGAGATCATGGATTATATTCCATCGAGTATATGGTTTATGGGTAAAACATTTTTTTTAATTTTTGTCATTATGTGGTTCCGCTGGACATTTCCGAGACTAAGAATTGATCAATTATTAAATCTCGAATGGAAATATTTGTTACCGATAAGTATGATTAATTTATTACTGGCAACTTTAATTGCAATCATGGGTTGGCATTTTTAGCCCCCAAACCCCCTGAAGGGGGCTTGCTGAAGCACAAGGCCAGCTTATTTTAAGATGCTGATTAGATTTGAGTAGTTCTTTTAATTGATTTCATTTTTTTGTGCAACACATAACGAAACATTAGCGTAGTTATGTTACCAGCAGATGTTCCCTGATTGAACTTCCGTTGCGTCGTCCCGATAGCTATCGGGATACTTTTAGTTCTCTACTCAGTTGAGTAAAGTACTAAAGATGATGTGGTAGTTAATTAGTTTATTAAAATTAAAAAGCACCGCTCCTTCTCCTGAAGGAGAAGGAGGAGGAGAATGAGGTAGAAATGTTTATTACAAAATATATAAAAGAAGTTTTCGAAGGAATAAAATCCCTGCTAACCGGTATGAGGCTGACGGGTGGCTATGCCCTGCGTCATCATAAAGAAAAAATTACACAGCAGTATCCTGACAATAAAGAAACACTTCATTTGTCTGACCGCTTCCGTGGTGAAGTTGTCATGCTGCATGATGAAAATAATGAACATGCCTGTACGGGTTGTACAGCATGTGAGCTTGCTTGTCCCAATGCAACAATAAAAATTATTACGAAGTTTGATATAACACCGGATGGGAAAAAGAAAAAAGCATTAGACACATTTGTATATCATCTCGAGTTGTGCACCATGTGTAACCTATGTATTGTTGCTTGCCCGACCTATGCTATTAAAATGGCGCAAACATTTGAACATAGTGTATTCGACAGAAATACGCTGACAAAGAAATTAAATAAAGAAGGAAGTAAAATAAGGGAGGGAATAGAATGAGTGCCGGACAAATCATATTCTATATAATCTCAGCCTTTATATTGGGTTCGGCAATTCTTTCTGTTACCACAACAAAGATTTTTCGTTCAGCAATCTGGTTACTGTCTTCATTAATTGGCGTAGCAGCATTATATTTCTGGCTGGAGTTGGAATTTATTGCTGCCGTACAGATTGTAGTTTATGTTGGTGGTATTGTAGTGCTCATCATCTTTTCCATTTTTCTTACACAGCAATCCGGCAAAGAAATGCCGAAGCCGTCGTTACTAAGAACTATTTCATCAGTACTTGCCGTATTATTTGGTTTTGCATTAACCTATTTACTGATTTATAAAAATGATTTTATAGGAGGAGATGGGAAATTTGATTTAAGTGTAAAACGCATCGGTAACCAGATGCTGGAAACAGGTGAACATGGTTATGCATTGCCATTTGAAGTTGTGAGTATGTTGCTGCTGGCAGCCATGGTTGGTTGTATTGTTATTGCAATAAAGGCCTCCCCAAACCCCTCCAAAGGAGGGGCTTAGTAAGGCACAAGGCCAGCTTATTTGATGTGGTTGAAAAATATCGAAGTGATTGATTTATGTTGAATAGAAAACAAAAAGTTGAAATGCTTAATTATAAAAGTTGATTAAAAAATAAAAAGCTCGTTCCCTCTCCTTCGGAGAGGAAACGAGGGTGAGGCCAAAATGATGGAGATACCGGTAAGCCATATATTATTTGTAAGTACAGCGCTGTTCTTTATCGGCATGTACGGATTGTTTACACGCCGAAACATGATTACAATGCTGATGTCAGTAGAATTGATTCTGAACAGTGTGAACATCAATTTCGTTGTGTTTAATAAATATTTTTATCCTGATAAATTGGATGGCATCTTCTTTACCATATTTATTATCACGATTGCGGCAGCAGAAGCAGCGATAGCGATTGCTATTATCATCAATCTGTATCGCAGTCATAAATCAATTGATGTGGAAGATGCAAGCGAAATGAAATATTAGAGGCCCGGCCCCCTCTAACTCCCCCAAAGGGGGAGAATTGCAAGGCACAAGGCCAACTTATTTGAAATGGTTGATTAAAATCGGAAAGGTTGATAATAGTTGAATAAAGAACAAAAAGTTGAAATGCTTAATTACTAAAGATAAAATTTAAATAAAAGCCCGGCCTCCCCTCTCCTTTGGAGAGGGGAACGAGGGGTGAGGCCATGAACTATTCGTCATACATAACGCTGATTCCTTTACTGCCACTGGCAGGTTTTGTATTGCTGGGTTTGTTTGGCAGAAAATATTTCAAAACCACTTCCGGTCTTATCGGAACAGGTTTACTGTTGGTTTCAACGTTGCTTGCTATATATACTGCTTACAATTATTTTTTTGTAAATGGAAAAGTAGGTGATACGTATCAAACCATCACGGCATTAAAGTTCACCTGGTTATCTTTTTCTGAAAATGTTTCTATTGATATGGGCATCATCCTCGACCCTATTTCGGTGATGATGCTGGTGGTGGTAACATTTGTTTCACTGATGGTGCATATTTTCAGTTTGGGTTATATGAAAGGTGAAGAACGGTTTGGAACTTACTATGCATTTTTAGGACTGTTTACTTTTTCCATGCTGGGATTGGTTATTTCAGGCAATCTCTTCCAGATTTATATGTTTTGGGAACTGGTGGGTGTATCCTCTTACTTACTGATTGGCTATTATTACGACAAACCCTCTGCAGTTGCAGCATCGAAGAAAGCATTTATCGTAACTCGTTTTGCTGACCTTGGTTTTCTTATCGGCATTTTGATTCTTGCTTTCTATGGAAAAACACTTGATATAAAAACGCTGATTGAAAATTTACAATCATCTGAATTAATTGCTATCACCACAGCTTCCTTTATTGGAATAAGTGCTCTTACATGGGGACTAACATTAATTTTTATTGGTGGTGCCGGTAAATCTGCCATGTTCCCATTACATATCTGGCTACCCGATGCGATGGAAGGCCCCACACCTGTTTCAGCATTGATACATGCTGCAACCATGGTTGTGGCAGGTGTTTATCTGGTAGCAAGATTGTTTCCGTTGTTTACTCTTACACAAGCAGCGTTGGGCATAGTAACATTTGTTGGATTAATATCCGCATTATTTGCAGCCATTATTGCCTGTACACAAACGGATATTAAAAGAATACTGGCTTATTCTACCATGTTGCAGATTGGTTATATGATGTTTGCTCTTGGTGTATCCGGATATGGTGGTGAAAATGGTTTGGGCTATACAGCTTCTATGTTCCATTTGTTTACACATGCTTTCTTTAAATCATTATTATTTCTTGGAGCAGGTGCAGTCATTCATATGATTCATAGCAATGAAATGAAAGATATGGGAGGACTGAGAAAATTCATGCCCATTACACATATTTGTTTTCTCATTGCTTGTTTGGCTATTGCTGGTATACCACCATTCGCAGGTTTTTTCAGTAAGGAAGAAATTTTACTCGCCGCTTTTAATTCAAATAAAATAGTTTATGGTGTCGCTTTGTTTACTTCGGGCCTCACAGCATTTTATATGTTCCGTTTGTATTTTTCAATTTTCTGGAATAAAAATGCAGAAGTGCACAATCACTCCGCCTCTGCTGCAGCTTCGGCGGACAGGCATGGCGAAGGGCCAGTCTCTATGAAAATGCCATTGATAATCCTGGCAATTTTATCAGCTGCTACCGGTTTTATTCCGTTTGGTGAATTTGTTTCAAGTGACAACAAAAGTTTAGTAACACATTTTCATTTGCTGTTCTCCATTGCGCCAGTTCTGTTGGCTGTTGCAGGTATTGTTATTGCTACCTGGTATTTCCGCTATGAAAATGAATGCCCGGAGAAACATTCGAAGCGGTTAGGTGGTTTATATACTGCTGCAAAAAAGAAATTTTATATTGATGAGCTATATTTTTTCATCACGAAGAAAATAATTTTTAATCTCATTGGCCGGCCGGCAGCATGGATTGACAAGAATATTGTAGACGGGCTGATGAATGGAATAGCAAATAATACAGCAACAATTTCCGGTTTAATAAAAGGAATGCAGTCTGGTAAAGTGCAGAACTATGCTATTTATTTTTTCGGCGGTATTGTAGCGCTGGCAATTGTGTTTTTGTATTTATGGAAATAGAATGAATAATATCATAGCCCCGGAGGGGCGATATGTTAGTAGTAGAAGAAAGTAATTATATAATACAAAACGAGACCCAGAGGGAATTATGTAAGTAGCAATTAAACAAAAAGAGCTGAGCCCCGAAGGGGCGATATGTTAGTAGAACGTAATTAAATAAAACAGAACGAGCCCCGAAGGGGCGATATATTAAAAATGGGAAACACATATTCTCAAATATATATTCAAATTGTTTTTACAGTAAAAGGAAGAGAATGTTTTATTAAAGAATCATTCAGAGAAGAATTGCAAAAGTATATGACAGGCATAATCACAAATAAGAAACAAAAGCTTTATGCTATCTATTGCATGCCCGACCATACTCATATTTTAGTAAGCATAAAACCCGATATGTCAATCTCAGACCTTGCTAGGGATATAAAAGCAAATTCTTCTTCTTTTATTAAAGAAAAGAAATTTGTTAACAGTACATTCAGCTGGCAGGAAGGTTTTGGGGCATTCAGTTATTCAAAATCACAAGCATCGAATGTGGTAAATTATATTTTGAATCAACCTGAGCATCATCAAAAAATAACATTCAGGTCAGAATATATGAATCTGTTGAATGAATTCGGAATTGAATACAATGAAAAATATTTATTTGAATTTTATGATTAATCAAAAAAACATTTCGCTCCTACGGAGCTCACCCAAAACAAAAACTATTTTTCTACTAATAGGTCGTGCCGCTGGCACTAAAGAAATTTAAAAATGAACTTGTCAATATTAATATTAGTTCCATTACTCACTGCACTTGCCTTATTACCTGCAAAAGGTTTGAAGCAGGTAAGAGCAATTGCATTGCTGGGTTCTGCAGCACAACTGGCACTTTGTTTTCTTTTATTTTATTTCTTTCAACAGGAAAGAGCAGGTGGAAATACTGAAGCATTTCTATTTCAAAATAACTATACGTGGTTTGAACCGTTAAAAATAAATTTCCATACAGGTGTAGATGGAATTTCCATCGCTATGATTTTATTAACTGCATTTGTTGTGATTGCCGGGGTGCTTGTTTCCTGGAAGATGGAGAAAATGAATAAAGAATTTTTCTTCCTGTTGATATTTTTAAGTCTCGGTGCTTATGGGTATTTCATTGCACTGGATTTATTCACCTTGTTCTTTTTCCTTGAAGTAGCCGTGATTCCAAAGTTCTTACTTATCGGCATCTGGGGTAGTGGTAAAAAAGAATACAGTGCAATGAAATTAGCGTTGATGCTGATGGGTGGTTCCGCATTAGTGTTTGTAGGTTTGGCAGGTTTGTATTTTAATACGGATATAAATGGTGCACATAGTTTTGATATTTTGCAAATAGCCAGGATGAATATTTCTACAGATGTTCAGAAATTATTTTTTCCTTTTGTATTTATTGGCTTCGGAATTTTTACTGCACTGTTTCCATTTCATACCTGGGTACCCGATGGTCACTCCTCTGCGCCTACAGCAGCATCTATGTTTCTTGCCGGCATTTCTATGAAGCTTGGCGGTTATGGTTGTCTTCGTGCCGCTACTTATTTAATGCCAGATGCAGCACACGAATATTCTACAATAATAATTGTTCTCGCATCCATTGCTATTTTATATGGCGCATTCGCTACCATGATGCAGACGGATTTGAAATATATCAACGCATATTCTTCTATAAGCCATTGCGGTTTTGTTTTATTGGGAATTGGTATGCTGACCAAGACAGCAATCAACGGAGCTGTGATGCAAATGGTATCACATGGTTTGATGACGGCCCTTTTCTTTGCCGTTATAGGAATGATATATGACCGGACACATACAAGACAGGTAGCACAATTAGGAGGATTGATGAAAGTAATGCCGTTTATTTCTACTGTATTTGTCATTGCGGGTTTGTGTTCATTAGGTCTTCCGGGTTTCAGTGGCTTTGTTGCGGAGATGACCGTATTCATGGGTTCATGGGAAAAAGCAGATTCGTTTTACCGCATAGCAACAATCATTGCCTGTGCTTCAATTGTTGTGACTGCAGTTTATATTTTAAGAGCTACAGGTAAAGCCATCATGGGACCGATAGTAAACAAGGAACATTTATCATTGGGTGATGCTGGATGGAATGAGCGGCTGGCTGCAGGGTTACTTATTCTTGGAATTGTGGTGATTGGTATTTTACCTTTTTTGTTAAAGGATTTAATAAATCCGGGAACAGAAGTGATAATACAAAAAGTGACGGCTGCGGCGGGGAAGTAATTATTAATTTTTAATTATTCATTATTAATTGAATTAATGCTGAACGATTTTCTCATATTGATGAAACAGGAGCTGATGATAACCATTATCATCTTTATCCTGCTGTTTCTTAAGCTTGGCAACAAGGAGATAAAAAATGAAACGATGATTAATTTCGTTAACGTTTTATTATTTATAAACCTCGCTTCCGGATTTCTGATGCAACAGGAAGGAGATTTGTTTGGCGATATGTTCCGAACAAATGAACTGCTGACATTTGAAAAGAATTTGCTAAACCTCGGCACGTTAATTATTTCATTACAATCCTACAACTGGCTGAAAGAACATAAGCATGTGCCTGAGTTTTATATACTGTTGCTTTCAACATTACTGGGTATGTTTTTTATGATTAGCAGCAATAATCTTTTAATGTTTTACCTGGCATTAGAGCTTTCGACTATTCCATTGGCAGCGCTTGCCAATTTTGATTTGGAGAAAAGACGTTCATCTGAAGCCGCATTTAAGATGATAATCTCTTCAGCTTTTTCCTCTGGTTTATTATTGTTTGGTATTTCTATGTTGTACGGCACAACCGGCACTTTAAGTTTTGCAGAAATACCAGCTCAATTAAATGGAAGTCCATTGCAGGTTTTTTCATTCATCTTATTAATTGCTGGCTTTGGATTTAAAATTTCAGCTGTGCCATTTCATTTATGGACAGCCGATGTATATGAGGGTTCGCCGGTGGCAGTTACATCTTATTTATCTGTTATTTCAAAAGGTGCTATCCTGTTTGTATTGGTTTCAGTTTTATATAAAGTATTCAGCCCGATGAATGAAAGCTGGTACAATATGCTGTTTCTTATTTCTGTATTGACCATGATAATAGGAAATCTGTTTGCATTACGCCAACAGAATATGAAACGCTTCCTTGCTTTTTCATCCATTGCACAGGTAGGTTTTATTTTAATCGGTATCACGGGACAATCTAATGAAGGAAGTACTTCCGTAATTTATTTTGTACTGATATATATCTTTTCTAACCTGGCTGCATTTGGTGTTATCAATTTAGTAAGTGCAGTTACCGGAAAAGAAACAATGGATGAGTATAAAGGTTTTTATAAAACCAACCCTGTATTAAGCTGGGTACTTGCTATTGCCTTATTTTCATTGGCCGGTATTCCACCCACAGCTGGATTCTTTGGTAAATTCTTTTTATTACTGGCAGGTGCAGGGAAAGGAAATTACCTGCTAATCGGAATTGCTGCTTTGAATATGGTTGTTTCATTATATTATTATTTAAGAGTAATAAAAGCCATGTTCATGGATACAAATGAAAACCCGATTGAGAAAGTTCGTGCAGGTTTATCACCTCGAATTGCCATGGTGATTTGTGTAGCTGGTATTATTGTTACTGGACTAATGAGCGGAGCATATCAATATATATTCTCATTAGTCAAATAAATTATTTTTAAAAATGGCCATAAATAAAAATCATGAATTTGAAGACCTGGATGGAATTAAATGTGCCATCGTGGAAAAGAATGCTTCGCCTGAACGAGTTTCATTTCTGAAAGAACTGCTGGAGCTTAATAATTTTAAAGTTATTGTTGTTCCATCACCTCCGCCAAAAACCGCCCCGGCACCGAAACCAGTTGAAGGCGAAACAGCACCTGTTGTTGAAGCACCTCCTGCACCTGAAACATTTACAATTGGCGTAACCAATGTTTCATTTAACCCTACGAATGCTATTTTTAGTAAATTACTCAGAACTAAAAATGGACATGTTGTTACGTTGCCGTACTGGTATCAAAAAGAATCGGTAAGCCACGATGAAATTCCTTATTACGAAACGAAATTTTAATTAACGGATATGGAAATCAAAAATTTATTTGAACCTGACGCAAAGCAGGAGATACTGAACAGAATCAATAAACTTACTGCACAATCAAAAGCATCCTGGGGTAAAATGAATGTGGCACAGATGCTGGCACATGTACAAGTGCCTATGGGTGTGGCCTTAGGTACACATACTGTAAAAGGCAACTGGCTGATGAAATTGATTTTACCCTTGTTTAAAAAAAATCTTTATGATGAAAAACCATGGAAGCCGGGTTTACCTACTGATAAAACATTTGTCATGACCGGGCAGGACAAAGATTTTGAAAAAGAAAAAAACCAGTTGCTGGATAAGATTAACCGGTTTACTGAAAGCAATATGATTAATGAAAAACACCCGGTCTTTGGAAAATTAACTAAAGAACAATGGAGCATGGCCACCTGGAAACATATTGACCATCATTTGAAACAATTTGGAGTCTGATTACTTTCTAACTAAGACTATTAATTAATCAACCTGTTTTTTATTGTTATAATTATTTTATCCTCCTTCAAACCTTGGGTTTACAAAATTATTCAATTTGGAACCGAAGCGGTAACTGATGCCAAACCGGTTTTGAAAATAAAAGCTTGACTTCAATTGGCGAATTCGGGTCAATACTTCCTGTTGTGTTGCACCAGATTTTGCAAGATATA
>JANLSA010000271.1:0-3346 GCA_031362085.1 Bacteroidota bacterium
ATTTAACTCAAATCCGGTTGTTTTTTTTATAATTCCGCATTAACCGTTTTATTAGGTTAAATTGTAGAATGTTCAATTCATTAACCTATTAAAATTATTATCATGAAGGATTTTTTTATAAAAACATACAGAGGGCATCAATTTGAATTTGCAAGAGTCCTTTCCACAAGTTTCGATCCCTGGTATCATATTTCAGTAAATCTAAATGCGGTAGATATTAAATACCGGATGCATTGCAACAAAGAAGGAATCTGGAAAATAACTGTTGAGCGGTTACCCCGTCTTTTATATTCTTTAGAAGAAGAATTCAACGAACTTCTGAAATTGAATGAAAAACCAAGAAACCCATATTATCCCCGAAATGATTAACAACGGTATAATTTTATAATTACCCATTTAATCTTTCAATAAAAAAATTATATTTTTTAAAGCCGTACACTTGAAATCTGGTGGACAGAATTTAATCAAAGTGAAATATAATAAGTTTATTACCCAACAAAGAGAATTTTAAAAAACTGTTAATACTACTCTTGCATTATCTGTTCTTTCCTATATCTTTCTTAGTTTTTCTTTACAATTAAAAATATCAATGAAGCAATACTTGATTTTTTTTGTTTTAGTCTTCGGATATCAACAAGTAATTTCTCAAACTACAACGCAAGATTATTTGCCCGTAATACACTTGACAGATTCTGTTATTTGTACTGAAATAAAAGATCAAAGCAGTAGCCCTACCTGCTGGGCATTTGGCACTAATTCCTTATTTGAAAGCGATATTTTTAAAAGAAATAGAATCAAACTCAATTTATCCGAAATGTTTATTGCACGTTATTCTTATTTAGATAAATTGAATAAATGGCTTTCAACAAAAGGGAAAACGTATTATGCTGGTGGCGGCCAATTTCATGATGTGCTGCGGGTAATAAAAAAACACGGTATGATGCCAGAGAAAGCATATAGCGGATTGAAAAAAGATGCATACAGTCATAACCATGCAAAACTTGATTCAGCTATGAAAAAAATAGGAAACAAATTACTGAAACAGGGTAAAACAACTTTAACTATCTCCGATACCAAAAAAATAAATGATACCCTCGATCATTATCTTGGAAAATTACCTGCAACATTTTGGTATAATTTAAAACAGTACACGCCAATAACATTTGCAAAAGAAATATTATTCGCAACAGACGATTATGTTGAAGTAATGTCCTTTTCTGATTTGCCCGTCAATAAAAAATGTCTGCTTACAGATAAATTCAATTGGGCGGGAGATAGTTTATACAATATTTCATTGGATGATATGCAGATGCTTATAGATACGGCACTGAAAAGAGGATGGTCTGTTGGGTGGGAAGGCGATATAACACAGCCGGGATTCAATTTTTTTAGCGGATATGCAAGTATGGAAGATTCAATACATCTGTTCGATGTTGAGCGAATTGAAAACTATAAAACAGAAAAAACAGAAAGAGACCATATGCTTCATATTATAGGAAGCGGAAGAGATGAAAAAAATAATAAATGGTATTACCTGAAAAATTCCTGGGGAACCTGGTTTAGTAAATACAAAGGGTTTCTTTTTATGGATGAAAATTATTTTAAAATGAATACGGTTATCATCATGGCGAATAAAAATGCATTGCCAATAAGTGTAAAAAATAAACTAGGGGTGAAAACGAATCTGGATTAAGAATCAACCTGCTTCATTCGGTTTTTTACACCTTTTCATTTTGCCTGATACTAATTCAGTTTCATAAAATTATTTTATGCTTTCGAAAACCCGGATTTTTTTTGTCTGGGGTTAAATTATTTACAGATCAACAAATTTTTAAAACCCTTATTTTTGGTTTACCTTGTTTAATTGGTTTAAAAAATTAAGTATGAAAAAAATTACACTCCAACTGTTTCCAATTTTTGCAGTAACGATTTTCGTATTTGCTTGTTCAAAAAGTAAGATTACAAAATCTGGAACTGCAGAAAGCCCTTTGGCAACTTCTGTGAATAGTATTACTAAACCACTTCCTACAGCTGTTACATACTTAACAGGCGATGCAGCCGATGTAAACACGATTGCAACTGGTGGTTTATTATTGATGGGCGGCAGTACCGATGTGGATGCGGCTATTCAATGGTTTTTACAAAGAGCCGCTGGTGGCGATGTCGTTGTCATCCGATCTACCGGAGCGGATGGTTATAACACGTATATGTATAATATGGTAAATGTAAATTCTGTAGAAACGATAATTATCGACAGTCGAGTTAAAGCAGATCTGAGTGCTGTATCTCAAAAAATCCGTAACGCCGAAGCATTATTTATAGCAGGCGGTAACCAGTGGGACTATGTGAATTACTGGAAAAACACAGCGACTGAAGATGCCATTAATTATTTAATAAATACAAAACAGGTAACCGTGGGTGGCACCAGTGCAGGCTGTGCTGTATTAGGCAGTGTATATTTCACAGCAGAAAGTGGAACAGTAACCTCATTGCAAGCTTTAAAAAATCCTTATAACAGATATATGAAGCTTGGACAAAATGATTTCATTGCTTCTTCCTTTATGCAAAACACCATTACCGATCAGCATTATACACAACGAGATCGCCAGGGTCGCCATATCAGTTTTCTTGCCCGTATGATGAAAGACTGGAATTATATTACAGTAAAGGGAATTGGCATAGATGAGGAAACTGCTGTGTGCATCGATGCCACAGGCCTCGGAAAAGTTTATGGAATAAATCAAGCTTATTTTTTACAAAATGAAAACCTTGGACCCGAAAACTGTATTGATGGAGCACCTCTAAACTGGAACAGAAATATGCTGGCAGTAAAAGCTTATAAAATTCCCGGAAGCAATACGGGCAATGGTTCATTCAATGCATCCACCTGGTCAATGAGTGGAGGTATAGCTTATCATTATTATATAATTAACGGAGTCCTTTTTCAAAATTAATTTTGCTCCTAACCGATTTACCTGGAACAAAGGACTGAACCAAAATATATTTCTCAAATAATAAAAGAATGAACATTCTCTGGCATTCCTTATTTTCGGATAAATAAACCAATTGTATGCATTCAAAAAAAAACTACTTGCTGTTTATTGCTTTTACTGTTGTTGTACAAATTTGCTTTAGCCAAATACAAAAAAGAAACCTTCGTCCAGGTGATATTTATAAAATTCAAAGTACAGGCGACGCCCAAATTTCTCCGGATGGTAAATGGGTTACTTACACACTCACCTCAACTGATTCTGCAAAAGACAAACGGAATACTGATGTCTGGATGATGAATTGGGAAGGTACAGAAACGGTACAACTAACCAATAGTCCGGATGGAGAAAGCAAC
>JANLSA010000371.1:0-9272 GCA_031362085.1 Bacteroidota bacterium
TAAACCAACTGAGCTAAACTCCCTTTTTGAAAGGATTGCAAAGATAGGGCTGAGTAGTTTTCTGCCAAATTTATTTAAGGAAGAATATTCAATTATTTCAAGTCCTCCACCACTCTCAATCTTTTGGAGGGTAGTAAAAAATCTTTGGGATATTTTTTCATATAACGCCAGAGGATACCAAAAAATTCAGGATAATCTTTCAGGTTAATACCACGACTGCGGATAGCGACAGTAAAGGCAAAAACAAAACTGATTAGGAAATTAAAGAAACCGATCAACAATACACCTCCCAGGATGGTAAGCAAATAACCAAAAGCAACATTATTATCTACACCATACATACCTATAGAAGTATTGGCAGCCGAAATAGTAATATGTCTTATATCAAAAGGAATTCCCAGAAATTTTCCTAAAGGCCCTGCTACACCAAGAAAAAAACCGAGTGCAACACTTCCAGAAATTGCACCCGCATGTTTCTCTACCACATTTACAATCCAATTTAATTTACGAGGCGACATAGTATTTACAAATGCATGATTATTTTTTATCCGCTCCGCTACTTTTCCATTTACAATATGATTTTCCACATAACCTGCCACGAGTCCGCTAAGAAATAAAAAGAATCCGGTGAAACATGCAAACAGTAATGCAAGACTATTAAAAGGATGCTGATCATGCAGTAATTTTATTGCAGCCTCCCCGGAAGCTAATTTATAACCTGTACCTAAATGAAAAAGCCATGCTAGAATATAGGTAAGCGGAAATACAACAATTAAATTTCCGGCAAATGATGCGATTTGACTGCGGCTTACTTTGGCTATTGTTATTACCAGGTTTCTTATATCAGGTCTGTCCCCAAGTTTTTTCTTATCGATAGATGCAGCAACTGCCGAAGCTGTATATGCTGGCTGCTTGGTTGCCAGTGTTGATTTAGTTTGATCAATTAAAATAAACCCAAGCGAATAATTGGCGCCGTATAAAAAGCCCTGCCCGAAAAGAGGAAGTTTCAAGAGTCCAATCATATTTTTAATGATAGCAATAAATGAAATAATCAATCCACCTCCTAATGCACTGAAAAAAAGCTGACGAAATCCTTTGGCTGTATTGGTAATATATTGCTCACCTCTTTTCCCTTTATGTTCGGCAATCTGGTAAGCAAGAAGTCCCAGATTCTGATTTAAAAACTCTCCTAAACTATATTTTCTATTTTCATTTCTTACTACCGTATGAAAATAAGAAATGAATCGTTGGGTATTAAACTCTTCGTTGCTGTCTAATACATCCAGTATTATAAACATTCTTTCTATCTGCTGTTGCAGACGGACTAATAAAAATGTTTGTGCAAGACTGGTCCCGTTTATCATTCTTTGCTCACGTATCCACACAATACTCTGGCGACAGTTGTGCAATGATTCTTCAATATTTGCAAGAAGTATTTTATTATCTGCTTCGCTATGAGAGGCAAATTTTTCAAGGTATAGGTTTATCAAACGGTTTTGCTCAAGGAAAGGCTCAATAATATCATCTACCTTATCCAGATGTTGTATCACTTCTTTTTCCAATCCAATAGTAGCAACACGATAAGAAAGTACCTGCAATGAACGGTTCAGCTGATTTTGAATTTTCCGCTCAGTCAGATTAACCTGCACGCCCAGCATTTCAAAAAATTGTCCCCAAAGTTGCTGATCAATTTTCGTTACCCATTTATAATCCGACTTCAGATAAAAAACACGGTTGATTACAAAAAGAAAATCATTTGGTTTTTGTAATGCAGGCAAAATTTTATGTTTCAGTTTCCCGGTAAGTTCCTGTACAAATCCCCTTGAATGAATAATGCCGCTTTCAATTAATGCCGGAATAATATTGCTCTGCGAAAACTGGGTGAGCAAGGAACGGCGGATGGCAAACAACATACTCCGGTCCTGCTGCAATTGAAATAAGAGTGCTTTGAATTTTAACTCAGCCTCGTCAATTTTTTTGGGTGATGAAGGCCGGATTTTTTTTACCAACTGAACCAATAACTCAAGGCTACGGCTGCTGCTGTCAATCGAAAATACCAGGGCATCCTGTTTTTTGACAGCTTTTGTTTTATCTTTTTTTCTAAACCCGAATTTTGCCATGGCTAATGATTCCAAAAATAGACATTAAACGGCTTGCAATTGTTGCTTGATATATTAAGAAACTATAAATAAATTTCTTATTTTTGAAATTCCTTTTACAACTATGGGAATTACACGAAATCATACGCAATTTCAAAACCAGGAAGAGACTGACTTACTAACATCAGTTGAAGAAACCTGCAACCTGATTGTCTGGAATGATGAGGTAAACACGTTTGAGTGGGTAATCGAAACACTCATTGAAGTTTGCGGACATAGTTTCGAACAAGCCGAGCAATGCTCCCTCTTTATCCATTTCAAAGGAAAATATGCGGTAAAAAAAGGCAGTTACGATGATTTGAAACCGCAATGCGATGCTATTACTGAAAGAGGCATTAATGCTACAATTGAAGTAATAGCTTAGTAGAATCTCAAGAAACAAATTCCCGCAAACAAATTCCCGCAAACAAATTCCAAGAGACAAAAATCAAGAACCAAACTTTAAGATTTAAAAAAAAATCAGAAACGCTTCGTTGAAAAAATTATTGGAAATTAATTTGATCATTTTTTTGGAAATTGCTTTTTGTATTTTGAAATTTTTCTAATGCCATTATTTGCTTTAAATAAAGAACTCTACTTTCCTCCTGCTCATTTATCAGAGCCCGATGGCTTGCTTGCAATGGGTGGCGATTTATCTACGGAAAGGCTGTTGCTTGCCTATCGTTCCGGAATTTTTCCCTGGTATGAAGGTGAACATATTTTGTGGTGGTGCCCCAATCCCCGGTTTGTTTTATTTCCAGTTGATATGAAAGTGAGTAAAAGCATGGAAAAACTTTTAACTAAAAACAGTTTTGAGTTTACGATTAATAAATCATTTAAAGACGTAATACATCAATGCAAAAAGGTAACACGTAAAGAACAAGATGGTACCTGGATAACTGATGCAATAGAAAAAGCGTATTGCAAACTGCATGAATTGGGTTATGCCCATAGTGGGGAGACATGGAAAGATGGAAAATTAGTTGGAGGAGTATATGGATTAAGAATGGGAAAGGTATTTTTTGGTGAAAGCATGTTCAGTAAAGAAAACAATGCAAGCAAGTTTGCTTTTATAAAATATGTACAGCAGTTAAAAGAAGAAGGAGTTGAGCTGATAGATTGCCAGGTTTATACTGAACACCTGGAAAGTTTAGGAGCGGTAATGATAGACAGAAATGAGTTTATTAGCCTGCTTCAATCCTTGATTATTGAGTGTTGAGCTTGCCTGACGGAGAGTCAAGTATCGGTAATAGATAATTTATGATTGACAACAGAAACTTCCGGAATTTTAAAACACTCAACAGCCAATAATCAACTACCAATTTTCAATATTCAAACTTAAATATTAAATCTAAAATCTGGATCCTAAATAATGCGGCAGCATAGCCCGCCATGTAGGCCAGTCATGTGTCCAGTCTTCACCCCAGATATCGAGTTCATAGGTAATGCCCTTGTCGTACAATTGTTTTGCAAATCGGCCGCTGGCACCTGGGTCCTCATAAGCACCACTACCGGTGAGTATATGAATATGATTGCTTCTTCTTATTAATTCAAGTGTGTTATGGTCAGTTAAGTTTGGAATATAATGTGACGGGCTGTTGAAATAAACATCATCATCAAAATGGCCTTTGGTGTATTCTGTTAAATCATAAACGCCACTCATGGCAATTACACCGTTTATTATATCGGGTCTTTTTAAAAATAAATTCATGCTATGTAAAGCACCGAAGGATGCGCCGCAGGTAATAACAGGGGTTTCCTGGCTGGTGCTGTTGCGGATAAAAGGAATTACTTCATTATAAATATAATTGTTCCAATGTTGATGCCGTATCGATTTATCACGGGGGTTCATTTCATTATTCATCCAGCTATCATTGTTGATACTGTCAATCGAAAACACTTTTACTTTACCGCTATTGATAACCGGAGCAAGATGATCCATCATTTGAAAACGTTCATACTCCAGGTAATCGGCAGCAGCCGTAGGCACCAGTAATAATGCAAATCCAAAATCGCCATAAGTGGCTATCGGCATTTCTTTATTTAAGGATGGGCTGTACCAGGATGAAAGTTCTCTTTTCATAAAATTATCTTAGAAAGGCGAATATAATTATTTTAGTTGTTATCAACGTTTCTTCATCTGCCTAAAAGCGGGTAAATTTGCTGCCACCCAACTCTGTTTCATTATTGAATGATTGTACTGTAAGCAAGCTGAATAGAATTCCCGGAAGTACAAGAGTCCTGACGAAAAATGTCAGGATGCTGACCAAAAGCGTCAGCATGAGTGCAACGGAAGTTAAATTGAATTACAAAAGCTGGGTAAAAAAATATTTTAATCCACATGGAACTCTCAAAAAATTTTGAACACAGTGCGGCCGAACAAAAATGGTATAATCATTGGAATGATAAAAAATATTTCAACAGTGTACCGGATGAGAGAGAACCTTACACTGTTGTTATTCCTCCACCGAATGTAACCGGTGTGCTTCACATGGGGCATTGTTTGAACAATACAATTCAGGATATATTGATACGTCGTGCAAGAATGATGGGCAAGAATGCATGTTGGGTGCCGGGTACGGATCATGCATCTATTGCTACGGAAGCAAAAGTGGTACAAATGTTACGGGAAAAAGGAATTCAAAAAGCAAGCTTGAGCCGCGAAGATTTTTTAAAATATGCCTGGGAATGGAAAGATAAATATGGTGGCATCATACTGGAGCAGTTGAAAAAAATGGGATGTAGTTTGGATTGGAACCGCACTGCCTTTACTATGGATGATGATTATTATAAAAGTGTGATTCATGTTTTTGTTGATTTGTTTAATAAAGGTTTTATCTATCGTGGCAAGCGAATGATAAACTGGGATGTAAAAGCAAAGACAACATTGAGTGATGAAGAGGTAATAAGAAAAGAGATAAAGCAGAAGCTGTATTATTTGAAATATTTTATTGAAGAGCAGTCAACAGTCAACAGTCGGCAATCAGCAGAATCGCCTACTCACGACTACATTACCATTGCAACGGTTCGCCCCGAAACAATCATGGGCGATACAGCTATTTGTGTGCATCCTAAAGATGAACGCTACAAACATCTTCATGGAAAATTTGCTTTTGTGCCTTTAATTAACCGCCGCATTCCGATCATTACCGATGATTATGTAACTATGGATTTTGGAACCGGTGCATTGAAAGTAACACCGGCACACGATGTAAACGATTACCAGCTTGGTGAAAAACATAAGCTGGATGTGATAGATATTTTTAATGATGATGGTACGTTGAATGTGGCTGCACAAATTTTTATTGGTGAAGATCGTTTTTCAGCAAGAAAAAAAATAGTAACCGAATTAGACTCAAAAGAATTTATTGTAAAAATTGAAGACTATACAAGTGAAGTGGGCTACAGCGAAAGAACAGATGTGGTAGTAGAACCAAGACTAAGTTTGCAATGGTGGGTGGATATGAAAAAAATAAGTGAGCCTGCTTTACAAGTTGTGATGAATGATGAGATAAAATTTTATCCTGCCAAATTTAAAAATTTATACCGGCATTGGATGGAAAATATTAAAGACTGGTGTATATCCAGGCAGCTATGGTGGGGGCACCGGATACCTGCGTGGTATGATGATGAAGGAAGGTTTGTAGTAGCGGTAAATGAAAAAGATGCGAAAGAAATATTCAATAAACAATATTCAACACTCAATACTCAATTAAAACAGGATGAAGGTTGTTTAGATACCTGGTTTTCTGCCTGGCTTTGGCCCTTTGAAGTATTTAAAGGTTATAGTAATCCGGGAAATGCAGAAATGAAATATTATTATCCAACAAATACACTGGTAACTGCACCTGAAATTATTTTCTTTTGGGTAGCCCGTATGATCATTGCGGGGATGGAATATGAAAAACAAATCCCTTTTCGTGAAGTTTATTTTACCGGTATTGTAAGAGATAAACAGGGAAGAAAAATGAGTAAAAGCCTTGGCAACTCACCCGATCTTTTAAAAATGATTGAAGATGATGGTGCGGATGCGGTACGTTTTGGAATTATGATCTCATCGCCTGCCGGAAATGATTTGATGTGGGATCAAGCCGGTAACGAACAAGGAAGATTCTTTATTAATAAGATTTGGAATGCGATGAAGTTGGTTCGCAGTTGGGAATCCAGGCAGTCGGCACTCAGCGGTCAGCAGTCAAATGATACCCTTCAGACCGCTGTTAGCGTTTCGACGGTTTTTGCCGTTAATTGGTTTGAAAACAGGTTGAATGAAGTGAAAGCAGAGTTGGAATACGCATATAAAGATTTTCGTTTGAGTGAAGCATTGAAAACAATTTACTCATTAATATGGGATGATTTCTGCAGTTGGTATCTGGAATGGGTAAAGCCACCAATGAATGAGCCGGTAGACAAAATAATCTACGAAAAAACAGTTGGCTTCTTTGAAGAGTTGATGCAATTGCTGCACCCCTTTATGCCTTTTATTACAGAAGAGGTTTATCATTTACTAAAAGAAAGAAAAGAAGGAGATGACTTAACAATTAAGCAGTCAGCAGTTTTCAGTAGGCAGTCAACAGATATTCTGAGTCAGGGAAAATTATTAAAAGATGTAATTACCGGGATCAGGGATGCAAAAAATAAAAACCAGGTAAAACCAAAAGAAGTAATAAAACTTTTTATTCAAACCGAAAACGAATCGGTTTTTAAAACGATTCAATCTATTCTTGCAAAACAATTAAATGCAGAAAGTATTTTATTTGTAAAAGAACCTGTGTCGCCATCTATATCCATAGTTATCGGAAAAGATAAATTTTATATACAATCTGAACAGCCCATTAATACAGGAAATCAGAAAGATGAATTAATAAAAGATTTGACACATCAAAAAAGCTTTCTTGCATCCGTAGAAAAAAAATTAAGTAATGAAAAATTTGTTGCGAATGCAAAACCCAAAGTATTAGTGCTGGAGCAAAAGAAAAAAGCAGATGCAGAAGCAAAGATTAAAGCAATTGAAGAGAGCCTGGCAAGTCTGAGTACTTAGTACTGAATACGATTTATCTTGGTATAATACTCACCGGTAAAATTATTTCAAACCGGGTCCCTTTAAATCCATTGAACTGGTCCCGATCTAATAATTTACTTATCCTGAACCCAAAAGTCAGTGGATATTGATTCCACCAACGGGTGTCAAAATAAATTTCACCTCCAACACTTCGTTGATTTAAGGAAACTGTTTTATCTCTTGAATAAATTTTGGTGTAGTCATAAAAAGTATTTCCCCTGACTCTTGATATATAGAGCATATTTGCAAATCCAAAGTCGGGGTATAAAATCGGGAAATGATAATTGCCACTCACCCGCCACATTCTGGAAAAATATCTTCCTTCATAGCCTCTTGAATAAGAAAACCGGTTACTGAATAATTGAGGGTTCAGAGTATCCCGCTGCTGAAATGCCCCGGTGAATACAAGACTATGCGTGGAAAAAAAACCAGGTACGGTTAAAGATGCGCTACTTAAAAACTGGTAGCCGGTATATTCACTGATTGCATGTCTGTGATTTGCCGTGATAGAGTAACCAAATGGTGAATAAATTTGTTGCACAGCCCGTTGTGATCGCTGACTCCAGGAAATAAAATGGCTGAGATAACTGAAATTTTCGTTGCTGAAATTTTGTTTTGAAATTCCTTTAACCATTTCATTTCGCAAAACATAATTACTACCTGCATTAAAACTTTTAACTGTTTTACCACTAATCGTATTGATTGGAATACTTAAGCCAATATAGGAATCAACCTGATCCCATTCTTTACTCAGATTATTAATGGTAGCCGCTCTGTTGAATGTATATTGAGAACCAACATTCACAAATGGAAACCATGCTCCATAAACAGCAGCAGCACCAACCGAGTTTTCTTTTTCATTCTGATTATACTGGTAATAAATTTCGGTCTGCATGGTGTTCAATATATTTTCGCCATACAATGAAAAGCTGAAAATGGGATCGGAGTAATATGGCCGCCAGCTATGAAAATTAAAAAGTCTTGTTCCTTTTTTATAATCATTCACCGTAAAATTCCGATTGATCGTTTTATCACCCAACAGGTTTGTAGTATTGTTTACTTTAAACCGGGTTTTCATTTGTTGTATATCTTCTTTGGATAAAACAACAACTGACACACTGTTTAAATCAGATTGCATCAATTGAAACCCATTTGCTGTAAAATTTGAATAATACAATTTATCCTTATTTACATTAACAAAATATTTTCCGCCAACTGACCCGCCGGTAACCCTTACTATTTTTTTATCGGAGAGGCTTACTGCATATACATCATCATTACCCAGATAAGATGCAGTATAATAAACTGTATCGCCTGACACCTGCGGGTAACCTACTACATTAAAAGACAATGGTGTCAACCTTTCCACTGCACCGGTTTCTAAATCAGCGGTTGCCAAACACATTTTTCCATCCGGTAATCTTACGGCAGATACCAATTTATTATCGTCAACAAATTTTGGATCTGTGAATAAACCAATATCACTACTTCTGATTTTTTGAATTACAGAACCATCATCAACATTGAGAACATGCAATTCGTTTTTCCCGGTTGTAGCATAGAATACAGTAACGATTTTTTTTCCATCGGGAGAAATATCGGGTGTGAAATACTTTGATTTTTTCGTAATGTTTTTTTGTTTACCCGTTTTTATATCCAGTAATTTTATTTCGCTGTTATCTGTCCAGCCCCAACGACCCCGGCTTTCATATGCAGCATATACAATTTTTCCATTGCGGTAACTAAACTGTTCATCAATTGAAATATTTTTTATCCGCAGTTCCTTTTCGCCACTATTATCACGGATATAAAATGCGGGCAATTTTCTACCGCTTGTTTTCAGGTACACTAAGGAATCGTTACCTATGGAATAAGGAAAATAATAATTTGTAAGGAAATTCTTTTTTATACTGCTTAGGTTTTTTATGCCGGTGCCGCCAACTGAGAAATTCATCTGCATTTCCCTGGTTAAACCTTTTACTGACATATCATCCACAGAATCCGGATTCGTTTTTTTCAATCGCTGCAAATTATTTTCTTCGGCCATTAAAGACACCTGTAACTGTTCTTTAAAG